>NZ_LMIC01000008.1:0-140218 GCF_001428585.1 Duganella sp. Root198D2
GATCAACCCACCGACCATGGAGAAAAAAGCTGCCTGAAATCCGAGATTTAGACACTCACCAATTCAACAAGGTGTTTCAAATTCATTGACACGCTCCGATTGCGGCGATTAGAGAAGCGATCGGAGTTTCACATGAAGCCTAGCCATCAGTACCATCGGGCGCTTGGCGGCGCCAAGGAATAGCGAAGAAGCCGTGACCACAAACCTTCAGAACGAGTGGCAGGTCTTCCAAGCGCCGCGACATTCGCGCCAGATCGATGCCTTGATATTTGTAGACGGACAGCGTGGTGAAATTTGGTGAGCCTTTACGAATCGTTGGTAAGTTAAGATATGCACCACTTTTTCAGGAGTCCATTGATGCCCCTACGCCCAATCCTTGCAGCAGCGGTGCTGCTGCATGCCTGCTTAGCACATGCGGATAATAGTTCCCTGGAGGGGCAGCTGGATGCCAAGTTGGCGCCTATGTTCAAGTCCGGCGGCCCCGGAGCCGCCGTCATTGTCACGCGGGAAGGTGCGACGGTCTTCCGCAAAGCATATGGCCTGGCCGACCTCGACAAGAAGGTCCCACTGCAGGCGGATATGCAGTTGCGACTGGGCTCGATCACCAAGCAGTTCACCGCAGTGGCAATCCTGATGTTGGCGGAGCAAGGCAAACTTTCGCTGCAGGACGACATCACGCGGTTCGTGCCGGATTATCCGGCCAAAGGCAAGTCCATCACCATACAACAGCTGCTGCAGCACAAGTCCGGCATCCATAATTACACGGCCATGCGTTCATTCTGGTCGGCGGCGCGCAAGGACATGAGCGTCGCGCAAATGATCGACTTCTTCAAAGATGAACCGCTGGACTTTGCGCCTGGCGAACGCTGGGCGTACAGCAACTCCGGCTACTTCCTGCTTGGCGCCGTGATCGAGAAGGCCTCCGGCATGCGCTATGCCGATTTTATTGCCCGGAACATCTTCGAGCCATTAGGTATGGCGGATACGGCCTATGAGGGCGTGGAGCGCAGCGCCAAGCGCCGCACTCCAGGCTATCGCAGCGGATTTTTTTCGGGCTATAGTCCGGCCGACCCAATCAGCATGTCATTGCCCTACGCAGCAGGTGCGCTGGTTTCCACCGTTGACGATCTGGCGCGTTGGGACGCCGCCATTGGCGCCGGCAAGCTGTTGACGGCGGAGAGTTGGAGGCAGGCTTTCACGCCTTGCACTCTGCCTGATGCGGTGACATGCAATTATGGTTTCGGCTGGAACATCGGTAAACTGCGCGGGCACCAGGAAATGGCGCACGGGGGCGACATCCCAGGCTTTAATGGCCATGTAATTCGCCTGCCGGACGATAAAGTTTTTGTGGCGGTGTTAAGCAATGGCGAACGTTCTTTGCTCAATACGGAAGTGGTGGCGCAGCATGCTGCAGCCATTGCCATTGGCGATCCATTCCCCGAGCAGAAAGTCATTGCTCTGACGCCGGAGGCGCTGGATGCTTTCGTCGGCACTTATAAACTGGCCGATAACAGCATGCGTACAGTGCGCCGCAAAGGGGCAATCCTGACCTGGCAGCGCGAAGGCCGTCCGGCGACGGACTTGAAGCCGTATGCATCGACCAGCTTCTTCATGGATGGAACCATGAATAGCGTCGAGTTCCGGCGCGATGCCGGCGGTAAGGTTACCAGCCTCTTGGTGCAGCAGACCATAGGCGACCAGGTGGCCGAGCGCATCGCGGATTAAGCGAGCGGAATAGCCGTGAATTCGTCTTTACCTTGAACGTTTGACCCCTCCGCTTATGGAACTGAAGACAGCAACCGAATTGATGGCGATTTTCGAGCGAGTAGGCGCTACTTTAAACGAAGCCGAGCCTATTCTGCGGGCGCTTCCTGAAGGCGAACGTGAGTCGTATCTGACGGGCCTAGGGTCGATGATGGCCATGCTTTGGACGGGCCTTCAGCATCCGATCGTGCAAGAACATCCTGAATTGGATCCTGACGTATGACTTTGTCAAACAACTTATTCAACTGGGCGGCTTATGCGTTGCCAGCTATCCCGCACGTCAGGACCCTATGCAACTAGTAGCTTGGATCTTTTTCTTTGTTGTATATGGTCTCGTGGCAGCTTACGTTATGCTCGCCCTCAGCGCTCGCCGAATACGCGACCCTGGCCAATCATCCAAGCCTCAACACTGGTTTCTTGCCTTGGGTGGAATGACAGGGCTTGCGATAGTTCCCCCGCTGGCCGAGCTATGTGTTCGAGTCTATGTTGACGATGCAATGACCAAACAAGACCTAGGTCTTGGGGCATTTATAGTGCTTTGGGTCTCTGCGTTCTTGCCGGGCGCTATTAAGAGTCGGCGAATGTTGCGGGCTGCAGGCATTGATTCAGATGCGAACGGCTAACCCTCCAGTTAACTGGGCTGCCTCCGCGCTGTGTGTTTTCGCTGGCGGTTGTCGGATGTTAGGGCTTATGGAGAGAAATCGGAAAATCAGCGCAATTGCAGCGTCCTTGCTTTCCCGCTTGAAGTGGTGGAGCTGGGCGCTAGCTCCATTACTCCCGGCCACGAACGGGAATTTGTAATTTGCTGTTTGCTTGTACTTTCCGCGATTGATTCAGGTCTTTGCTTCTCTCATTGCAGGGAGAGCAAATACTCAGATATTGAATCGCAGCTCGATCAGTTGCCGGACGAGCAGGCAATGATGCCGGTCGAGGCCTATGCTGCCAGAGGTGATCGATCGCTTCAATGCTGTTCGTACCTGTAGCAACTTTCGTTTAACGATAGATATCACAACACTTGATTATGATTCTTCTCAATCTTCCAACCAAAAGCGATGTACTGCTCGTCGCTCCGGCAGATTCTTGCTGTAACTGTGGTTCCACTATTAACGTACGGCCTATTGAAACTGATCTTCGCCGTATGCCGTTGATGGGGCTAGCGGGTGCAGAAATAAAAATTGTCCTCCCGTTCCCATACTGCGAGTCTTGTACGGCCACGGCGACGCGTCGTCGTCCTTCCTTGCTCGGCGTAGTTGCAGTTTCATCGTTGCTCGCGCTTGTATTCGGAATGTGCTGGATCTTCTTTGGGCCGCAGTTGCCCGAAGAGCAGACTACCTATGTGGTCGGACCCGCATTGATTGTATTGAGCCTGATGGTTGTCCTGGGCTTCTACTCGCTCCGAAAGCGAATTGGCGCGCAATCGACTTATTACCAGCCCATCAAGCTGAAAAATACCGCGCACAAGTGGCCGGCAGACATCACAGGCCTGGCGCTGGAGTTCACGAACTCGGAGTATGCCAAGAAGTTTTCAGACGCTAACCAATCCGCTATAGCAACAAAGAAGCTCAAAGTTTCCAATGCCTAAGGCCGTTGAACCAATGAACATTCCGTTGCGTGCGTCCGGCGCGCCATTTACCATCCGCGTGTTAGCGTTGTTTCGACAAGCAAGCCCTCATATTCATTAGATCGCAAAAATTTATGTCAACTGAAGATCCCAGCACCCCGCCTGGCGCTAAAGCTATCGGCGTACCGTCTGGTACATCACATCCGAATGGACGTTGGCTAGGGGCGTCGCTTTTTTGGCGAATCTTTCTGCTGCAGGCATTTGTAGCTATTCCGGTGGCGGTCCTGTGGCCAGCGAGTGACGGGTATATTCGGCTCAAGCCCTCCGCTATCTACTTCATCATGGTGCTGGTCTTGGTCATCGCTGCGTTAGTCTCGAAGACTGGCCTATTTTCGGCTGTGGGGTGATCGCCTTGGTTTGGCTGCGTTTTTTTGGCGCCGCTTCAACTGGTTACTGGTTGCATATTACATTGCTATGGCAATAGGTAACATGATTCTGGTCTTTACCGCCTCCGTTGAAGCCTGGCTTCAGTTTAAGTTGTATGTTCCGCTCATTTCATTGCTTGCCCTGTGTTTGTTTGCCCCCAGGTTCATTCGAAGTGTGACGTGAACTGGTGAACGGTATGATTGGATGTGCAACCAAGCAGGCACGATGAGCGGAAAATACCCTGATGAAAAGGCGCTTGTTGCGCGCGTGCGGACTAGGTTTCCGATTGAAGCAATTCGCACTGACGATTGGCTGATAGAGCGTGGTTGGGAGCTGGTGGACGAATGTCCGCATATCTGGGTTGAGGCATTCGCCGATCGAACGACTGAGGCGGCTCGCGACCAGGATTGGGGATTGGTGAAGTCGCATACTGAGTTTCTTGCGACAGAGTACCGGGACGGGACTGACGCAGTCCGAAAAATGGTGGACGTCTCGTATGCGGAGAATTTAATGTGGGATCTTGACGCGGATGCCAAGGCCAGCGCGTGGCAATACGTCGCAAAGGAAGTACAGGCATTGTACGAACAGACTTGGAATAGCTAGAGGTCGCCTGAAGCGACCATAACCGGAGCAAGCCTCGTGACAGTCAAACGCATGGATAACGTGGGTATCGTAGTGGAGGACCTCGAAGCTGCCATTGGGTTCTTCACCGAACTGGGTCTCGAACTCGAAGGCCGCGCGCCGATTGAGGGCGATTGGGCGGATGGCGTAACCGGCCTGCGTGGCATGCGTGTCGAGATTGCGATGATGCGTACGCCGGATGGCCACAGCCGCCTCGAGTTGTCCCGCTTCCTCACGCCGGCGGTGGTTGCCGATCACCGTGCCGCCCCTGTGAATGCCCTTGGCTACCTGCGCGTCATGTTTACCGTGGATGATATCGACGATACGCTGGAACGGCTCGGCAAACTTGGGGCGAAGCTTGTTGGTGAAGTGGTGCAGTACGCGAGCGTGTACCGGCTTTGCTACATCCGCGGGCCGGAAGGAATCCTCATTGGACTGGCCCAGGAGCTTGGGCCTGAGTGACGCCTTGTGCGCTGGCGGTGCGTGCTAGAATTTGCCAAAAAATCAACCCCATCGCACATGTCCCGCCGAAGCAAGTTCGTATCCATACTGATCTTTTCCAGCCTCGCCCTGATTTCCGCCTGCAGCCAGAAGGCTGCCAGCGTATCTGATGAGGATATCAGGCTGTCCAATCTTGAGCCGCTGCCAAGCATTGCCAATTCTATGGTCGGGAAAGAGCGCCAGGTCAAGCCGGGCGAGCCGGATTACGTTCCTGAGCCGATAGCGCAGTCGCTGAAGGCGCAGGTTGCGAAGTGGCCAAAGGGCGAGAAGATCGCGGACGCGCTTTCCTTCTGCTCGGGCGCCCTGGTTGCGAAGCGCCTTGGCGCGAAGTCGGCCTGCGAAATTTATTCGATGGAACCGGAAAGTTCATGCATTGCGCAGCATGGCTATGGCAAGAATTCCATCGGCCAGGCCTTGACGGCCGATCGCCGGGACTTGAATGGTGACGGCGTCAAAGACTATATCATCTCGGATCGCTACTACTGCTTTAGCCTGACTGCAAACCAGGCCAGCGTATACTTCGTGATGCTGTCGAATTCGAAGAAGGACTTTACGCTGGCATATGCGGATTGGGCGTCGGCAGGCATCGTTGTGGTCGACGACAAGGTTAAAGGCAAGCTTGTGCTGATGGAGCAAGCCCAAAAGTCGTACGGGAAGTTCTCGACGATTTATGAGTTGCGCGATTCGAAGTACTCCGCGAAGGCTTGTGTTATCAGTGACGAGAAGGGCTATAGCGCCTGTCCGCTTTCGGAGCCGCAAAGCGGTTTTGACTGAGTTCTTCATGACTTACTCTATACTCGCCACGGTTTCCTTCTCTCGCTGCATTTTCTGAATGACTAACATCACTGCTAACCAAGTCCCTCCACGAGTCCTGCGACGGCAAACCCTGGCGCTGGTACTGCTGGTGGCGAGCGGCGTCATTAATTACCTGGACCGCGCCACCCTGGCCGTGGCGAACGAGTATATCCGCGCGGACCTCAGCCTCTCACTGGGTGAAATGGGCCTGCTGCTGTCGGCATTCTCCTGGAGCTACGCCTTGTGCCAGCTTCCGGTCGGTGCACTGGTGGACAAGGTCGGTCCGCGGTGGCTGCTTGGCATGGGCCTGGTGGTATGGTCGGTGGCACAGGCGGCTGGCGGGCTGGCTTCGACTTTCGGCTTCTTCGTGCTGGCGCGTATTGCACTGGGCATTGGGGAGGCGCCGCAGTTTCCTTCTGCGGCGCGGGTGGTGAGCAATTGGTTCCCGCTGCGCTCGCGCGGAACGCCGACCGGCATCTACAACTCTGCATCGCCGCTGGGCGTCGCGCTGGCTCCGCTGCTGCTGCCTCCATTGATTGCTGCGACCAGCTGGCATTGGGCGTTTTACGTCACCGGTGGATTGGGCCTGGTGGCTGCAATTGTCTGGGTGAGCGTCTATCGCGATCCGGTTCGCGAGGAACTGAGCGCCGAGGAGCGCGCCTACCTGGAGGAGGGGGAGGCCGTCGAAGCCGCGCCGAAAACCAGCTTTGCGGCCTGGCGGGCGCTGTTCCGCCATCGTGTGACCTGGGGCATGATGTTCGGCTTCTTCGGCTCCGTCTACCTGAACTGGGTGTACCTGACCTGGCTGCCCGGCTACCTGCGCACGGAACGCCATATGGACCTGGCGAATGCGGGCTTTGCGTCGGCAATTCCATTCCTGTGCGGTTTTGCCGGCGCCCTGATCGCAGGCTGGGCTTCAGACCGCATTGTGCGCTTTGCCAGTACGCCGATTTCCGGACGCCGCAACGCGGTGGTAGTTGCCACGCTGGGCATGGTGGCGTTCACGATTCCTGCCGCGCTGGTGGAGAGCAATGTCGTGGCGGTGGCGTGCATTTCCATCGTGATCTTCCTTGCCAATGCTTCGTCGGCCTGCGCCTGGTCGTTGGCCACGGTGGCGGCACCTCGCAGCCGTATCGCTTCGCTTGGCGCGATCCAGAATTTCGGCGGTTTCCTGGGCGGGTCGCTGGCGCCGGTGCTTACCGGGTATATCGCTCAAAGCTGGTCCTTTGTGCCGGCGCTGCTGACCGGTGCAGCGATCGCCTTCCTTGGCGCCATGTCCTACCTGTTCCTGGTCGCGCGTCCAATTCCTGAAGAGGAGTGAAATGATTGACTGGTGCCTCGATGCCGCAAACTACCTCCGCTAAAGCGCGCAAGGCCGCGTTCGCGCTGGTTGGCGCAATGGTTGGAATGGCAGCGGTGTCGTGCTGGATCGGTGGCGTCATCGGCTGGGAGCAAAGCGGGCAATGGCCGGCGTGGCTGGCGGTGCCGCTTGGTGTCGGCATGGGGCCGATGTATCTCATTGGCGACTTGATGACTCTCTCAGACGGCAGCCTGCAGGATATGATCGCCTTGCCGCAAGCGCTGGTGGGTGGCGCCGTCGGCGGCGCGCTGGGCTGGCTGGTTGCCAGTGTGAGGAAATAGGCCAGCCCGAGGCGACTTTTCGAGAGAATTCGAGGCTCCGCGGAAGCGTACAATCTTGCACCCAACTTTCGCGAATGCGGCAGCGCTGCAAGCTCCATGAAGACCCAATTTTTTACCGCTGCCAGCCTTGATGGCTTTATCGCCACCGAAGACGATTCGCTGGAATGGCTATTCCCGCTGGGCGATGTCAACGACAGCAGCTATCCTGAATTCATCGCTCGCGTTGGCGCCATCGCCATGGGCTCGTCCACCTACGAGTGGATGCTGCGCAATGCCGATACGGTGGCGGCGGAAGTGGGGGCGCCCTGGCCCTACACCCAGCCGACGTGGATCTTCTCGTCGCGCTCCCTGCCGTCGATTCCCGGTGCGGATGTGCGCTTTGTGAAAGGCGATGTGCGTCCGGTGCACGCTGCGATGCGCGAGGCGGCGGGCGATAAGAACATCTGGATCGTGGGCGGCGGGGACTTGGCGGGCCAGTTCCATGACGCGGGACTGCTGGACGAGTTGATCGTCCAGGTCGGCTCGGTCACGCTGGGGCGCGGCAAACCGCTGTTTCCGCGGCGCCTGACCAATCCGCCGCTGCTGCTGCAATCGGCGCGCCAGATCGGAACCGGCATGGCCGAACTGCGCTATCTGGTTCCGGGGCGGTGACCGAATGCTGATCCGTCCTTATCAAGCCTCCGACTGGCGGCGCATATGCGTGGTGCACGACGCCGCGCGCAAATTCGAACTGGCAGCCAGTGGCCTGGCAGACGCTTTCTTCACGCTGGAAGAAACCGGCGAGGCAGAAGGCCTGTTCGAGGCGACGCTGCTGGTGGCTGAAATCGACAGTGAAGTCGTCGGCTTCGCTGGCTTCACGGAAGACGAGGTGACCTGGCTGTACGTCGATCCGGCCCGCTATCGGCAGGGAATCGGCCGCGCGCTGGTTGAAGCGGTGTTGCGCGGGTCGGGCAAGCCGCTGTCGCTGGACGTATTGGCCGGAAATGCGGCTGCCTTGGCCTTATATCAAAGTGCCGGCTTCAAGATCGTTGAAACGATCAGCGGCAAGCTGGCAGGTAACGAGCGGTTTGCCGCGACTGCGCATGTACTACATAACTCTAACTCACTACTGGGGAAATCAATTGCTGGACAGGACTAACTACTTCATCAAAGAACACGCCGGCGTATTCAAAATGTCGGACACTTACGACATCATCGACCCGGAGACCCGGCAGAACCTGGGCGTGGCCCAGGAAAAACTGAGCTTCCTGGTCCACGCGCTGCGCCTCGTCATCGACAAGCGCATGCTGCCGACCAAGGTGGAAATTTCGGAACAGGTGAACGGCCCGGCGCTGCTGACCATCAAGCGTGGCATGACTTTCCTGCGTTCGCGTATCGAGATCGTGGACCGCTCGGGCCAGGCCATCGGCTATTTCAAATCCAAGCTGTTCAGCCTGGGCGGCGGTTTTTTTGTGTACGACATGCGCGACCAGCTGATCGCTGAAGTGAAGGGCGACTGGAAGGGCTGGAACTTCAAGTTCCTGGATGCCAAGGGTAATGAGAAGGGCACCGTCAGCAAGAAGTGGGCAGGCATCGGCAAGGAGCTGTTCACCACTGCCGACAACTACATGATCTCGATCGCCGACGACTTCAAGGCCAACGCCGGCTTGCTTCTCGCTGCCGGCCTGGCAATCGATATCGTCTTCAAAGAGCGCTAATATGGCGGGCGCCGGGCATGGTGCTAGAATTTATGAAAAGGATAATACCGACCTCCGAAGGAGACTTGTCATGAAGACCATGAATTTGTTTGCTGCCGTCCTGGGCCTGTGCCTGGCTGCCGCTACGCCGGCCGGCTGGGGCCAGCAAACCACCCCGGGACAGGACAAGCCGGAAGCCCGGCAGCAAGCCAAAGCGACCGTGAAAGGTGAATCTTCCTCTGCGGCGCGCAAGGCCACCGGCCTGCAGGAGCCCAAAAAGGAGGGCCAGGCGGGCAGCCAGCCCGACCGCCGCGAGCGGGCGATGCAAGTCTCCGGCAGCCTGCAGAAGAAAACCAACGAAACGGCAAGCGCGGCCGCTTCCAACGTGAAGTGAGCCCCAGGCTGCCCGGCCTTGTTAAAATCATGCCCTGAACCTCTTTTCGAGCTGGCATGAGTATCCAAACCGACAATTTCACCGAGCAGCGCATCATCGATGCGGCGCCAACCTCCCCCAACGAGGAGGCAATCGAGCGCGCGCTGCGTCCCAAGCACCTCGATGAATACGTCGGGCAGTCCAAGATCCGCGACCAGCTCGAAATTTTCATTTCGGCCGCCCGCAAGCGCAGCGAGGCGCTTGACCATACCCTGCTTTTCGGTCCTCCTGGCCTGGGCAAGACCACGCTGGCCAATATCATTGCGCGCGAGATGGGCGTCAACCTGCGCCAGACTTCCGGGCCGGTGCTGGAGCGCCCTGGCGACCTGGCCGCCATCCTGACCAACCTGGAAGCCAACGACGTCCTGTTCATCGACGAGATCCACCGCCTGTCACCGGTGGTCGAAGAAATCCTGTATCCGGCGCTGGAGGACTACCAGATCGACATCATGATCGGCGAGGGTCCGGCGGCGCGCAGCGTCAAACTGGACCTGCAGCCTTTCACGCTGGTCGGCGCCACCACCCGCGCCGGCATGCTCACCAACCCGCTGCGCGACCGTTTCGGCATCGTGGCGCGGCTGGAGTTCTATACCACCGATGAACTGGCGAAAATCGTCGCCCGCAGCGCCGCGCTGCTGAAGGCGAATATCGACGAAAGCGGCGCGGTGGAAATTGCACGGCGCGCGCGCGGTACGCCGCGTATTGCCAACCGCCTGCTGCGCCGCGTGCGCGACTATGCGGAAGTGAAGGGCAACGGCGACATCACGCGCGAAGTGGCCGACGCTGCGCTGCGCATGCTGGACGTCGACCATGCGGGCTTTGACGTCATGGACCGCAAGCTGCTGGAAGCGGTGCTGTACAAATTCGGCGGTGGCCCGGTCGGCATCGGCAACCTGGCGGCCGCCATCGGCGAGGCCGCGGATACTATCGAGGACGTTTTGGAACCATACCTGATCCAGCAAGGCTTCCTGCAACGCACGCCGCGCGGCCGCGTCGCTACGGCGCAGGCCTACCAGCATTTCGGCGTGACCCCGCCGCGCAGCAACGCCAGCGGAGACCTTTGGGATGCGTAAGCTGGCAGCGCTGGGCGCGGCGGCGCTGGCCGCGCAAATCGCATCGGCAGCGGTGCCGGTGCAGGGCTATTCGATCAAGGCGACTTACCCGCACGATCCGCAAGCCTTTACCCAGGGCCTGTTCTTCAAGGACGGCTTCCTGTGGGAGAGCACCGGCCAGTACGGTGCTTCGTCGGTGCGCAAGGTGGAACTGGCCACCGGCAAGGTGTTGCAAAAGCGCGACCTGCCGGAGAAGGTATTCGGCGAAGGCATTGCGCCGCATGGCGACAGCATCGTCGGCATCACCTGGATGAACCAGGCCGGCTATGTGATGGACCAGGGCAGCCTGTCCATCAAGGGCACTTTCAATTACCTGGGAGAGGGCTGGGGCCTGGCCAGCGACGGCGAGCGCCTGTACATGAGCGACGGCACGCCGGAAATCCGCGTGCTCGACCCGAAAACCTTCAGCGAGCAGCGCCGCATCAAGGTGACCGCCGATGGCCAGCCGCTGGCGCAGATCAATGAGCTGGAGTGGGTCGAAGGGCAGCTCTATGCCAATGTCTGGCAGACCGACCGCATTGCCCGCATCGATCCGTCCAGCGGCCGTGTGCTGGGCTGGATCGACCTGTCCGGACTGGCGGCTACCGCCAAGGCGGGCGGCGATGCCGACAATGTCCTGAACGGCATCGCCTACGACGCCAAGACACACCGCCTGTTCGTCACCGGCAAGCGCTGGCCCAAACTGTTCGAGATCGTGCTGCGACCCCAAAAGAAATAGTAATTGTCGGTAGGCTTGCTTCATGAAGTTTTCCGCGCAAGAATAGGTGAAACCCAGCCTTGCGGAGGCCCGCCGTGCTTGCACGTTCCAGCAGCTTGTTCTGGAAGCTGTTCCTGCCAATCGCCTTGCTGCTGGCCGGGTGCGGGCTGGTCATTTCGGCATTATTGCCAATCCTGATCAGCGAGAACGCGGAGCGCGATGCCGTGGATGCGGCGCAGGCCACGGTGCGGCAATTCCTCCTGCTGCGCAAGTACTACACCGAGAACGTGGCGGCGCGCGTGCTGGCGCGGACCGATATGCAGGTGGATCCGGACTATCGCAGCAAGGAAAATGCGATCCCGCTGCCGGCTACCATGATCCACGACCTGAGCGACTTGATGCAGGGCGGCGGCACCTCGGTCAAGCTTTACAGTCCTTTTCCCTTCCCGCAGCGGCGCGGGCGCACCAGCGACCAGTTCGCGCAGGACGCCTGGAACTACCTGCAGAAAAACCCCGAGGGCGTGTTCTCCCGCACCGAGACCGTGCACGGCCGCAGCACGGTGCGCGTGGCGCTGGCCGACCGCATGAGCGCCCAGGCCTGCGTGTCCTGCCACAACAGCCATCCGCAAAGCCCGAAGACCGACTGGAAGCTGGGCGACGTGCGCGGCGTGCTGGAGGTCGATTCCACGCGCGAGGCGGCAAGCGCCACGCGCATCGTGAGCTGGGTGCTGATCGCGTTCGGCGCCGTGCTGCTGCTGGTGGCCGTAGCGCTGCGGGTGTTCTACCAGCGCAATGTGGCGCAGCCGCTGCACCGGGCGCTGGATTCGGCGCGCGCCCTGGCCGATTCAAGGGCCGGCCATGTGGCGGCGGTGCAGGCCGTGGCGAGCGGCAACCTCGGTCCTGATTTCACGCCGTCGCCGCTGCCGCAGCTGGACCTGGCCGGCGTGGCGCACGATGAGGCGGGCGACCTGCTGTTGTCGGTGGCGGGACTGGCCGAGTCGCAGCGCAGCTTCGACCAGGCCTTTGCCCGGATGACCGAGGCACTGCGCGCCAGCAAGCTGGCCGACCGCGAGCGCGACTGGCTCAAGTCCAGCCAGAACGAACTCAATACCGTGATGCGCGGCGAGCAGGAACTGGCCGCGCTCGGGCAACGCATATTGGACTTTTTCGCGCAGCGCCTGCAGGCGCGCGTGGGTGCGCTGTACGTGGATGAAGCTTTGGGTGCGGGCATGTGCCTGCTGGCGGGTTATGGGCTGGCGCAGGAGCGGCAGCTGGCGCGCGTAGCGCCGGGCGAAGGACTGGCCGGGCAGGCGATCCGCGACGGCCAGCGCATGCTGGTCAGCGAGGCGCCGCCGGGCTACCTGGCAATCGGATCCGCCCTGGGCAGTGCGCAGCCGTCCTGCGTGCTGGTGCTGCCGCTGCAGCACGGGCGCAATATGGTGGGGGTGATGGAGCTGGGTGCCTTCCGCCGTTTCAGCGACAACGAGCTGGCGTTTGTCGACCTCTGCGCAGAAGCGGTTGCGATCGGGCTGGAGGTGAACATCACCCGCCATCGCACCAGTTCCCTGCTGGCGGAGACGGCGCAGCAGGCGGAGGAGCTGCGGGTGCAGCAGGAGGAGCTCCAGCAGAGCAATGCGGAGCTGGAGGAGCGTGCCGACCTGCTGGAACGGCAACGCGAAGAGATCCAGCGCGTCAGCGCCTACAAGAGCGAGTTCATGGCCAATATGTCGCATGAGCTGCGCACGCCGCTGAATTCCATGCTGATCCTGTCGGCCCTGCTGAAAGAAAACAAGGCGCACAACCTGAATCAACGGCAGCTCGAATATGCCGGCACCATCCACAATGCCGGGCGCGACCTGCTGAACCTGATCAACGATATCCTGGACCTGGCCAAGATGGAAGCGGGCAAGGTGGAGCTGAATATCGCCCCGGTGGAGCTGGCTGGCTTGTGCGAGGACCTGCAGGCGCAGTTCCAGCCGCAGGCCGAGCAGAAAGGGCTGGCATTGCTGATGGAACGTCTGCCCGGTACACCGGCGGCAGCGCTGATGGATGGACATCGTGTGCAGCAGGTGCTGCGCAACCTGTTGGCCAATGCGCTCAAATTCACGCACCAGGGCAGCGTGGCGCTGCGCGTGTCGGTAACGGGCGAGCAGTTGTCGTTTGCGGTCAGCGATACCGGGATCGGCGTGCCGGCGGACAAGCAGGTGACGATCTTCGAAGCATTCCGCCAGGCCGACGGAAGCATCAGCCGGCATTACGGCGGCACCGGCCTGGGCCTGTCGATTTCACTTCAGCTGGCGCGCACCATGGGCGGTGCGCTGCACCTGCACAGCGTGGAAGGGGAGGGCAGTACATTCACCTTCATGCTGCCATTGCTCCCTGGCGACGGGGCGCAGGATCCGGTGCGGCCGGCCGCTGCCGCTGCCAGTGCCGTCCCGGCGCCGGGCGATGACGGGCGCCGCATCCTGATTGTGGAAGACGATCCTTTCTTCGCCAGCCTGCTGGCAGACTTCGTGCGCGGCCGCGGCTATACGCCGCTGGTCGCAGCGGATGGCGAGCAGGGGCTGCAACTGGCGCGGCAGGAGTCGCCGCATGCCGTGCTGCTGGACGTGATGATGGCGCGCATGGACGGCTGGGAAGTGATGCGCGAGCTGCGCGCCGACCCCCGTACCGGCCACCTGCCGGTGCACTTCATCACCTGCCTTGACGAAATCCAGCGCGCGCGCGATTTGGGGGCGCTGGGTCTGGTGACCAAGCCGGTCAGCCCCGGGCAGCTGGCGCAGGTGTTCGATACGATCGAGCAGGCCTGGGCCGGTGCGCTGAAACGCGTGCTGGTGGTGGAAGACGACGAGAGCCAGCTAAGCAGCCTGGCCGCGCTGCTTGAGGGGCGCGAGGTGGAAGTGGTGCGCAGCAAGTCGGGCCGGGCCGCGCTCGAACTGCTGGTGCATGGCCACTTCGACTGCATGGTGCTGGACCTCGGCTTGCAGGACATGTCCGGCTACCAAGTGCTGGAGGAAATCCAGGCCACGCCCGGCCTGCGCCGCCTGCCCGTGGTCATCCACTCCGGCCAGGACCTGACGCGCGAGCAGCTGCGCATGCTGAATCATTACGCGCGCAGTGTGATCATCAAGGGCGCGCACAGCCCGCAGCGTCTGTTCAGCGAGGTGCAGCTGTTCCTGCATAGCGTGGAGCAAGGCGGCCAGGGTACGCAGCAGGAGGCTTTCGCGCTTGCAGGCAGCAAGGTGCTGGTGGTGGATGACGATATGCGCAACCTTTTTTCGCTGGCCAGCCTGCTCGGCGACCGCGGGGTAGAAGTGCTTGAAGCGGAAAACGGCATCGAGGCGCTGGCCAGGCTGGCGGCGCAACCCAGGGTGGATGCGGTGCTGATGGATATAATGATGCCGCAGATGGATGGTTATGAAGCGATGCGCCGCATCCGCGCTGACGCCCGCTACAAGGACTTGCCCATCATCGCGATGACCGCCAAGGCCATGCCGGGCGACCATCAGCGTTGCCTGGAGGCGGGAGCCAGTGATTACCTCGCCAAGCCGATCGATACCGCGCAGCTCTTATCGCTGTTGCGGGTCTGGATTAGACGCTAGGGGAGCGCATGGACCTGAACATCCCGGTGCTGCTGGTCGACGACCGACAGGAAAACCTTACGGCGCTGGAAGCCTTGCTGGAAGAGATGCCGCTGCCGCTGCACCTGGTGAAAGCCATGTCCGGCAATGAGGCCTTGCGGCAGTCGCTCAGGCATGATTTCGCGGTGGTGCTGCTGGACGTGCAGATGCCGGAGATGGACGGCCTGGAGACGGCCGAACTGCTGCGCGCCAATCCGCGCACGCGCCACCTGCCCATCATCTTCGTCACCGCCGGCCTGCATGACCGCGTGCACCAGTTCAAGGGCTATGAAATGGGCGCGGTGGACTTCCTCAACAAGCCGATCGAGCCGGCTGTGCTGCGCAACAAGGTGGCCGTGCTGTGCGAGCTGTACGCCAAGGTCCAGGAGCGTACGCGCGACTTGCATGAATCGGAGCGGCGCCTGCGGATGGTGATCGACAGTGCCAGCGAAGCCTTCATTGCCACCGACAGCGAGGACGTTGTCACCGACTGGAACCATGCGGCGGAAGATTTGTTCGGCTGGCGCCGCGACGAAATGCTGGGCCAGCCCGCCGGCAAGGTGCTGCTGCCGCCTGACGGCTGCAGCCGGCGCGCGCGCCACCGCACCGGGCGCGAATTCGACGTCGAAGTGTCGCAGTGGCAGGTGCCGCAATCGCAGCCTCCGGCTTTTGCAGCGCTGGTGCGCGATATCACGCAGCGCAAGGAGGCCGAAGAGGCGCGCCGTTGCGAGCTGCGCCAGGCCTTGCAGCAGATCGTCGAACAGGAAAGAATGGCGGCGCTGGGCAGCATCGTCGCCGGCGTGGCGCACGAGTTGAATACGCCGGTCGGCAACCTGGTGCTGCTGGCGTCGACGCTGCGCGAGCGGGTGAGCGAACTGGCCGACAACGCGCTGGCCGGCAAGTTGACGCGCTCCTGCCTGGTACAGGCAGCTGGCGAATGCCGCGATGCGAGCGAGGTGCTGGTGCGCAGCGCCGACCGGGCGCGCGAATTGATCGAGAGTTTCAAGAACGTGGCGGTGGACCAGACCAGCCGGCGCCGGCGCCAGTTCGACCTGCATTCCTGCCTGCACGATATCCTGGTCACGCTGGGGCGCATGATGCGGCAGGCGAACGTGACGGCGGAGCTGCAGGTGCCGCCCGGTGTGCTGATGGATTCCTATCCTGGCCACCTGGAGCAGATCCTCAACAACCTGATCGTCAACTCCATCCTGCACGGCTTTGAGGGGCGCGGCTGCGGCAAGATATCGATTGCCGCCAGCGTGGCGGACGGCCATGTGCGCTTGCTCTACAGCGATGACGGCGCCGGCATCGCGCCGGAACTGCAGCAGAAGATCTTCGAACCGTTCTTCTCCACCAAGGTCGGCTCCGGCGGCTCCGGCCTTGGCATGTACATCGTCAACAACCTGGTGTGCGGCGCGCTGCAAGGCAGCGTGAGCCTGGCCAGCACGCCCGGCCAGGGTGTGCAATTTGAGTTCAGGCTGCCGCTGACAGTGGGCTAATTCGTCCTGGCCTTATTCTTCGCTGTAGATCTTTCCGCCGAATTTCAAGGCGCTGTATTCGCGCTTCGATTGCAGCAGGGGGTAGAACATCTGCTTGTCCCAGCGTTCGGCGCCGAACAGCTGGTCGTCGCGCAGGCCGACTTCGGCCGGGTAGCGGCGCGTGATGTGCGCGGTGCCGAACAGCACGTCCCAGAAGAACAGCAGGTTGCCGAAGTTGCCCTTGTAATAGCCGATGCCGTCGGCATTGGTGATGGCGTGGTGGGCGCGGTGGGTGGCCGGGGTGGAGATGGTGCGTTCCACTACCCACATCAGCGGGCGCAGGGCGCGCACCTTGTACAGCGGCTCGTCCCAGGCCCAGGCGCAGTGCGCGCCGAGGATGACGGTCTGCTTGACGATGACGTAGGCGAAATACATCCAGCCGCAGCCCAGGTAGACCATGGCGCCGGCGAACCAGATGCCGGGCATCATCAGGTAGTAAAAGAAGTTGTTGCGGTAGGTGATGCGGATGCTCATGTAGGAAGCCGAGTGGTGGGCGCGGTGCAGGGGCCACAGCTTCGGCGAATGGGAGATGCGGTGCCACCAGTACTGCGTCATGTCGTCGCCCACCAGCAGCAGTCCGGCCCAGGCCCACCAGGGCAGTGCGGCCCAGGCGTTGCGCATGGCGGGCSCCAGCCAGTGGCCCAGAGCGCTGCTGCTGAAGATGATCAGCGGCTGGGTAACCAGCAGCAGGCTGACGGTCATGCCCACTTCCAGCGCGGTATCATTGGCGCTGGCGCGCACTGTGTCGCGGTAGCGGCGGCTGGCGAATTCCGCCATGGCCAGGCCGGCAATCACCAGTGCCAGCAGCGTGTACATCATGCTGTTGTCCATGTTCCGGGTCTCCTTTTGCAAGCATGATGCAGGGCCGCGCCGGCGAAGATTGTTCAATTCCGGGCAATTCAGGATTTTTTTGCATGCAGATATTCTTCAACAACCCCTGGTTCGCCCGCCTGCCGGCGCCGCAGGCCAAAGCTTTGCTGGCGTTGACGCGCAGCGTGCGCCTGGCACAAGGCGAGGTGCTCTACCTGCAGGGCGAACGGTCGTGCGGGGCGCAGGATGGGCTGTGGGGCGTGGTGCGCGGAGCGGTGCGGCTGTCGGTCATGCATGCGGACGGCAACGAGGCGATCGTGACCATGGCCGAAGCGGGCAACTGGTTTGGCGAAACGGCGCTGCTGGCGGGCTTGCCGCGCAGCGCCACGGCCACCGCCCAGGAGGACACGGAGCTGCTGGCGGTCAGCGCCGAACGTTTCACGGTCCTGATGCAGGACGTGGTTTTCGCCAACGCCATGGCGCGGATGGAAGCGGAGCGGCTGCATGCGGCCTTCGGCCTGATTGCCGACATGGCGATGCACAGCACCGGCACCCGCCTGGCGCGGCGCCTGCTGATGATGGCGCACGGCGACCTGACCCAGGCCGCCAGCGCGCGCAGCACCATCAGCGCCTCCCAGGACCACATCGCGATGATGCTGGGCGTCGGGCGCACCACCCTGAACAAGGAATTGCAGGCGCTGGCCGGCTGCGGCGCGATCGCCCTGCGCTATGGCCAGATCGAGCTGCTCGACCTGGAGTTGCTGCGCGCAGCCGCGGCCTGACGGGGGGCTCGCGGGCGGTTTATTGGCGCGGCATTTCGGTACCGGCCAGTTGCGCCAGGATTTCGCGCGCCGCCTGCAGCACGCGTTGCGCGCCCGGCGACAAAGTGCGCCCGCGCAGGCGGATGGTGGCGATGTCGGCCCACAGCGGCGGCAGCGGCACCTGCACCTGTTCCAAGCGGCCCTCGGCGGCCGCCTCGGCCAGCGCCGCATGGCTGGAAATCAGCAGCAGGTCGCTTTCGGCCACCACGTCGACCAGGGTGTGCACGCTGTCGCAACTGAGCATGATGGGCAGGTCGCGTCCGGGCGGCAGGCGGAACAGCCTGTTCATCTGCGTCATCAGCACTTCGGGAATGGTGGGCGCGGCCATGCCGTAGGGCAGCAGCTCGGGCGGGGTGACGTCGTCGCGCCCCAGCAGCGGGTGGCCGGGACGGCAGTAGATGCCGCCGTACTGGCGGCATTCGTGGGTGATGATCAGGTCTTCGGCCGGTTCGATCAGGCGCACGTCGGACATGAAGAATTCCATTTCCTCGCCGCGCAGGTGGTCCAGCAGGTAGGTCGAGGTGTTGATGGTGACCGACAGGCTGATGCCCGGCTGGTCGGCGCGCACCTGGCGCAGCATGCGCGGCAGCAGGGCGCCCGAATGCAGCGGGCCGATGCCGAAGGCCACATGGCCGCTGTCGCCATTTCGCAACAAGGACAAATCGTGTTCCATGTTGCGTACATCAAACAGCAAGCGCCGCGCGTGGTTGAAGAAGGCGGCGCCGGCCACCGTCACCGCCACGTTGCGGTTGCCGCGGTCGAACAGCAGGAAGCCCAGCTCTTCCTCCAGGGTTTGCACGGCGCGCGACAGGGCGGGCTGGCTGATGCTGACCTTCTCGGCGGCCCGCACGAAATTGCCTTCGTCGGCGACAGCCAGGGCGTAACGCAAACGCTTGAAATCCATGGAAAAACCTCTAGTATGCGGAATATGCATTGTGCGGATAAATACAATGCATTGGACGAATAGTAGTGTCAAACACATACTCGTTTCAACGACAGCGTTAATAAAACGCGGCGCAACTGGAGACACTGTGATGAAAGTTCAGGAATTCGACCCCGCCGTCGTAGGACGCTGCGCGTCATCTCTGCTCGACGTGCTGGAAGTCCAGCGCGCGGCCTTCAACGCCGACATGGTGCCGACGGCGGCCGTGCGGCGTGAACGTCTTGGCCGCCTGCAGGCGCTGGTGGCCGACAATGAGCCGGCCATCCTGGAGGCGATCAACGCCGACTTCGGCGGGCGCGCGCGGCAGGAAATGGTGCTGACTGAATTGTTCGTCGTGCTGTCGGCGATTCGCCAGCAGCGCCGCAAGCTGGGACGCTGGATGCGCCCGCGCCGCGTGGCCACCCCGCTGCACATGCTGCCCGGCTCGAGCCGGATCATGCCGCAGCCGCTGGGCGTGATCGGCAATATCGTGCCCTGGAACTACCCTTGCCAGCTGGCGCTGGTGCCGGCGGCAGCCGCGCTGGCCGCGGGCAACCGCGTGATGATCAAGCCTAGCGAACTGACGCCGGCCTTTTCGCGCCTCCTGGCGCAACTGGCGGCGCAGTATTTCGCCCCGGCCGAACTGGCGGTAATCGAAGGCGGGGTGGAAGTCAGCCGCGAATTTTCGGCGCTGCCGTTCGACCACCTCATATTCACCGGCTCCACCACGGTCGGGCGCCAGGTCGCAGTCGCTGCGGCGCACAACCTGACGCCGGTCACCCTGGAACTGGGCGGCAAGTCGCCCGCCATCATCGACGAAAGCTGCGACCTGGCGGAGGCCGCGCCGCGCCTGGCCTTCGGCAAATTGTTCAACGCCGGCCAGACCTGCGTGGCGCCGGACTATGCGCTGGTGCCGCGCGCGCGGGTCGAGGAATTCGTGCGCGAGGTCAGCGCGGCGGCAACGGCGATGTATCCCCGCTTTGCCGGCAACGAGCAGTACACCAGCATCATCAGCGAGCGCCATTACGCCCGCCTGCAGCAGCTGGTGCAGGACGCGGAGCAGCAGGGCGCGCGCGTGCTGCGGCTGGGCGACGCCGCGGCGGGGCCGGCCGGCGAGCGGCGCATGGCGCCGGTGCTGCTGCTGGACGTGACGCCGGAAATGGCGGTGATGCGCGAAGAGATCTTCGGCCCGCTGCTGCCGGTGGTGCCGTATGACACGCTGCAGCAAGCCATCGCCTTCATCAACCAGCGCGAACGCCCGCTGGCGCTGTACTGGTTCGGCAGGGAGCGCCGCAACTGCAGCAAGGTGCTGCACTCGACCATCTCGGGCGGCGTGACCGTCAACGACGCGCTGTGGCATGCGGCGCAGGAAAACCTGCCCTTTGGCGGCGTGGGCGCCAGCGGCACCGGCGCCTATCACGGCGAGCATGGCTTCCTGGCGTTCTCCAAACAGAAGCCGATCTACCGGCAGGCGCGCCTGAATGGCTTCGGCCTGTTCCGCCCACCTTATGGCCGCGTATTCGATACGCTGGCCGATTTCCTGAAACGCCATATGTAACGGGTTAGCGCATGCAAGCTTTGATGCAGGACCAGCCGCTGCTGATTTCTTCGATGATCGAGCATGCGCGCCGCGTGCACCCGCGTGCCGAGATTGTGTCGCGTACTTGCGAAGGCCCGCTGCACCGCAGCAGCTACGGCGAGATCGAACGCCGCGCGCGGCGCCTGGCCAACGCGCTGCAGGCGCTGGGCGTGGCCATGGGCGATCGTGTCGGAACGCTGGCCTGGAATACGCACCGCCACATGGAGCTGTACTTCGGCGTGTCAGGCATGGGCGCGGTGCTGAACACCATCAACCCGCGCCTGTTCCCGCAGCAGGTGGAGTACATCGTCAACCACGCGCAGGACCAGGTGCTGTTCTTCGATATCAGCTTCGCTCCGCTGGTGGCTGCGCTGGCGCCGAGGCTGGCGGGCGTGAAAGCCTTGGTCTGCATGACCGAGCGCGCGCACATGCCGCCGTCCCTGCCGGCCGGCACCCTGTGCTACGAAGAGCTGGTGGAAGGCGCCAGCGAAGAATATGCGTGGCCGCAGTTCGATGAACGCACGGCGTCGGCGCTGTGCTATACCTCCGGTACCACCGGCAATCCGAAAGGCGTGCTGTATTCGCACCGCTCGGCCTACCTGCATTCGATGGGATTGTGCGCTGCGGGCAGCGCAGCAATTTCGCACCGTGACAGCTGCCTGGTGGTGGTGCCGCTGTTCCATGTCAACGCCTGGGGCATGCCGTATGCGGGCGCGATGAGCGGCGCCAAGCTGGTACTGCCGGGACCCGCGCTCGACGGCAGCAGTATTTATGAATTGCTGCGCGACGAGCGCGTGACGATGGCGCTTGGCGTGCCGACCGTCTGGCTCGGCCTGCTCAATCATATCGACAGCGAAGCGCGCCCGGCGCTGCAGGAGCTGTGCCTGGAGCGCATGCTGTGCGGCGGCTCGGCGATTCCGCCGGTGATGTTCACGCGCTGCCGCAACACGCTGGGCGCGACCCTGATGCAGGCCTGGGGCATGACGGAGATGTCGCCGCTCGGCACCGTGTGCTCGCTGTTGCAATCGCACGACAAGGCCAGCGACGAAGAAAAGCTGCGCGTGCAGGCGCGCCAGGGCCGTCCGGTATGCGGGGTGGAGCTGGCGCTGAAAGACGAAGCGGGGCGGCGCCTGCCGCATGACGGCATGGCGAACGGGCGCCTGATGGTGCGCGGGCCGTGGATCCTGTCGGCCTATTACGGCAGCGATGCGCCAGTGCTGGACGAGGACGGCTACTTCGATACCGGCGACATTGCCAACATCGACAGCGATGGCTATCTGCAGATAACCGACCGCGCCAAGGACGTGATCAAGTCCGGCGGCGAATGGATTTCATCGATCGATGTCGAGAACGCAGTGATGGGCCATCCCGATGTGATGGCCGCCGCGGTGGTCGGCATCCCGCATGAAAAATGGCAGGAGCGCCCTTTGCTGGTGGTCGTTCCCCGTCATGGCAGTTCCCCCGCACGCGATGAAGTGTTAGGCTACCTTGCCAGCCGCGTAGCCAAGTGGTGGCTTCCCGACGACGTGGTTTTTGTCAGCGAGCTTCCGTATTCCGCCAACGGCAAAGTGCAGAAGATGAAGTTGCGTGAGGAGTTCAAGCAGTTATATAAGCCTGTATAAAAAGCTGTAAAAAACCATTAGGAGACACAAGGATGACGAGGAAGTACAACCGTACCATGGCGCTCGCTGTGGCCGCGGCGCTGGCAACCCCACTGGCGCACGCAGATACCTTCACCACTGGCGATGGACTGGAAGGACGCTGGTCCCTCAATATGTCGGTCGGCACCAGCATCCGCATGAAGGATGCAGACAAGAACCTGATCTCTGTACCCAACGGCGGCACGGCAGGCGCCGGCGCCGACGACGGCAACCTGAACTTCAAGAAGCACGATGCCTACTCCACCGTCGGCAAGCTGACCGGCGAACTGGAACTGAAAGGCGATACCTACGGCATGTTCATGCGCGGCTTTGCCTGGTACGACCGCGTGCTGAAGGGCCGCGAAATGCCGCACGGGCATTTCAACAACGGCTACAAGACGAATGGAGAACTGAGCGACACCGGCTTCGACCAGCTGTCCACCTTTGACGGCGTGGCACTGGCCGACGCCTATGTGTTTGCCAACTGGGACCTGGGCGGCAAGGCCCTGAGCGCCAAGCTGGGCAACCAGGTGATCAACTGGGGCGAATCGCTGTTCGTACCGGGCATCAACGCGATGGGCGCATTCGACACCAGCGCCGCGCGCCGCCCGGGTGCGCAGGTGAAGGAAATCCTGCGCCCGCAGCCGGCCCTGATGGCCAACCTGGGCCTGGGCAATGGCGTCTCGGTGGAAGCGTTCTACAACCTGGGCTGGCGCCAGAACGTGGTGGACGGCTGCGGTACCTACTGGTCGGCGGCCGACTCGCTGAACTGCAATAACGGCACCGTGCTGTTTGGCGACGGTACCAAGATGAACGACCAGGGCCAGTACAACGGCGCGCCTCTGCTGGCCGGGCTGCCGGCGGCGCTCAATCCGCTGCTGGCTTCGCTCGGCCTGTCGCGCAGCATGCCGCTCAACTTCCGCATGACCACCGCGCAAAAGATCCGGCCGAAGAATTCCGGCCAGTTCGGCCTCTCGAGCCACTATTTTGCCGATGCCATCGCGACCGACTTCGGCGTCTACTTCGCGCGCTACCACAGCCACTCGCCGATCGTCTCGGTGGTCAAGCAGCCGTCGGCCCTGCCGTCGGTGTGGTCGGGCCGCCTGGCGCAGCTGGTGAAAGCGGTGCCCGCGCTGGCGCCGAACCTCGGCGCGCTGGCCCTCCTGCCGCCGGGGAATATCGTGTGGGATTACAGCGGCGAGAACGTGAAGACCATGGGCTTGTCGGCGGCCACCGAAGTGGCCGGCTTCTCGCTGTTCGGCGAAATATCGCGCACCAAGGACATTCCGGTCCAGATCAACGCCATCGACCTGCTGGTCGGCACCGCGCTGGGCCTGGGCCCGCAGGCCAAGCTGTTTGCCGTTGCGCGCGATCCTAACGTGCCCACCGGTACCGTGATCCATGGCTACGACCGCAAGGACAAGACCCAGGCGCAGATGTCGTTTATCCGCCAGATCCCGCAAGTGCTGGGCGCGGATTCGCTGACGCTGCTCGGTGAAATCGCGGGCCAGAAATGGACCGGCATCGGCGATCCGAATACCAGCACGCGCTATGGGCGCGCCTTCATGTTCAACCTCGGCCCGACCGCGGCGCTGGGCGGCACCTGCCCGGCAAGCATCCAGCCGAACCCGTCGTACTGCGAGAACGAGGGCTTCGCCACCCGCACCGCCTGGGGTTACCGCCTGTCGGCCGAGATGCTGTTCCCGAACGTGGTTGCCGGCATCAACTTCAAGCCGCGCGTCTACTTCGCGCATGACGTGAAGGGCTATGCGGCGGACAACCTGTTCGTCGAAGACCGCAAGACGCGCTCGGTCGGCCTGCGTGCGGACTACAACAACCGCTATTACGCGGACATCAGCTATACCAGCTACAACAAGAGCGCCAAGTACGACCAGTTCCACGACCGCGACAATATGCAGTTCGTGGTCGGCGCCAACTTCTAATAGAGACACAGGAGACAAGTAGATGAAGATGATGAAGCAAAGCTTGCTGGCCGCAGCGCTGGCGTGTATCGCGGGCAGCACCCTGGCCGGCCTGCCGCAGGCCGATGTGGACCGCCTGGGCAAGGACCTGACGCCGGTCGGCGCGGAAAAAGAGGGCAACAAGGCCGGCACCATCCCGGCCTGGGGCGGCGGCGTCACCAAGGCGCCGGCCGGCTTCGACAGCAAGAACGGCTACGCCGACCCGCTGCCGAACGAAGCGGCGCAGTACAGCATCACGGCCGCCAATATGGACAAGTACAAGGACGTGCTGGCGCCGGGCCAGATGGAAATGCTGAAACGCTACCCGAGCTACAAGATGAATGTCTACAAAAGCTACCGCACGGCGGGCTATCCGCAGGGCGTGTACGACACCATCAAGGCCGAAGCCTCCAAGGCGGAGCTGGCCGGCGGCGGCAACGGCGTGACCGGCATTGCCAGGACCACGGTGCCGTTCCCGATGCCGAAGACCGGCGTGGAAGTGATCTGGAACCACCTGATGCGCTACCGCGGCGGCACCATTGAGCGCTACACCGCGGAATTCCCGGTGCAGACCAACGGCGCCTTTACGCCGGTGACGCGTACCGAGAAGGTGGCGTTCGCGCAGGGCATGGCCAATCCGGAACCGAACCGCCTGCTGTACTACATGGCGACCCTGACCGGGCCGTCCTCGGTGGCGGGCGATGCGCTGCTGGTGGTGGACCCGCTGGACCAGGTCAAGGAATCGCGCCTGGCCTGGACCTACAACCCGGGCCAGCGCCGCGTGCTGCGCGCGCCGAACGTGGCGTACGACTCGCCGGGGCAGGGCGCCGACGGCCTGCGCACCACCGACGACTACGACGGCTTCAACGGCGCGCCGGACCGCTACGACTGGAAGCTGGTGGGCAAGAAGGAGATGCTGGTCTCCTATAACAACTACAAGATCACCAACAAGTCGATCAAGTATGCCGACATCGTGCGCGCCGGCCACATCAACCAGGACTTCGTGCGCTACGAGCCGCACCGCGTGTGGGTAGTGGAAGCGACCCTGAAGAAGGACAAGCGCCACATCTACGCCAAGCGCGTGTTCTACGTGGACGAGGATAGCTGGCAGGTGGTGCACACCGATTCGTACGACGGCCGCGGTGAACTGTGGCGTGTGCACGAAATCGGCGGCATCCAGTACTACGATGCGATGACCCACTACTTCGCCTACGAAGTTTTCTACGACCTGCAGGCACGCCGCTACCTGCTGTCCGGCATCTCCAACCAGGAGAAGCCGATCAAATTTGGCGTAAAGCTCGATCCGTCGAACTTCACGCCAGATACGCTGCGCCGCTCGTCCAACTGAGGACGGCGTAGCGGGTTTGGGGGTGTCTCTTCGGGCGCTTGCGTTCTCAGGGAGCGCTGCGCCCATTTTTTCGCAGGTAGAGAATGAATAAAGTCTTGATACAGGCCGCTGCCGCGCTCTTGGGCGCACTGGCGGTGATGCCGGCCGTGGCGCGCGACCCGCTGCAAACGCCGGCGCGCATGTCGGCGCGGGCGCCGAAAGCCATGCTGACGGCAATGGCGCTGGCCGGCCAGCGCACGGTGGCGGTGGGCGAACGGGGCGTCATCCTGCTGCGCGACGGCGGCGCGAATGCGGCGTGGCAGCAGGCGAGGGTACCGGTGTCGGTCACGCTGACCGACGTGGCGTTTGCCGACGCGTCCAATGGCTG
Organism: Duganella sp. Root198D2; assembly: GCF_001428585.1. NCBI lineage: Bacteria > Pseudomonadati > Pseudomonadota > Betaproteobacteria > Burkholderiales > Oxalobacteraceae > Duganella > Duganella sp. Root198D2. Next base: position 25,834 of record NZ_LMIC01000008.1, read on the forward strand.
GGCCGTCGGGCACGATGGCGTGATCCTTGCCACCAATGACGGCGGAGCGAATTGGAGCACACGATTTGATGGCAACAAGGCCAATGCCTTGATGCTGGCCGATGCCAAGGCGGCAGTTGGCAAGGCGCAGGCGGCCGGGGGCAATACGCTCGCCGACGCCGAGAATGCGCTGGGCGATATCGAAGCGGCGGCCAAGTTCGGTCCGTCGCGCCCGTTATTGGGCGTCTGGTTCCGCGATGCCAAAACGGGCTACGCGGTGGGCGCATACGGCCAGGCTTTCCGTACCACGGACGGCGGGGCAAACTGGACTTCCATGGGCGCGGGCCTGCCCAATCCCGAAGGCCTGCATTACAACGCGATTGCCGGCGGGCCTGGCAATGCGCTGGCCATTGCGGGCGAGGGCGGCTATGTGTACCGCTCGCAGGATGGCGGCGCCAGCTGGCAGCGCATCGAGACCGGCTACGGCGGCCAGCTGTACGGCGTGATCTTCACCGGCCGCAGCGTGCTCGCTTACGGCTTCGGCGGCCATGTGTTCCGCAGCGAAGATGGCGGCGCCACCTGGCGCGAAACGCCGGCTGTGACGAAAAAGAGCCTGGTGGGCGGCGCCATGCAGGGCGGCAGCATTGTGCTGGCGGCGCAGGATGGCGCTTTGCTGCGCAGCGATGACGATGGCGCCAGCTTCCGCGTGCTGCGCCAGGGCGATGCGGTGCCGACGGCCGGCATGCTGGCGCTGGACGGCGTCGTGCTGCTGTCGGGCGTGGGCGGCGTGCGTGCCGTGGCCGGGGAGGGCGCAAAATGAACCGCAACGACAAAAAAGCCTGCGCAGTGGCGGAGCAGGGCCACCAGCGCTTCACCTCAGTCGAGCACTGGCTGGAGCCGCGCCTGTTCCATTACCGTTTCATCATCCTGCTTGTCTTCCTGCTGGCATCAGTGCTGTTTGCCTGGCAGGCGGCGTTGCTGAAGCCGGACGCCAGTTTCCAGAAGATGGTGCCGGCCACGCACCCTTTCATCGCCAACTACCTGAAGTACGAAAATGAGTTGCGCCCGCTGGGCAACAACATCCGTATCGCGGTGGAGGCAAAGAACGGTGATATCTATTCCAGGGAATACCTGGACACGTTGAAGGCTGTGACGGACGAAGTGTTCTACATTCCCGGCGTGGACCGCGGCAACCTGAAGTCGCTGTGGACGCCGAACGTGCAGTGGATGGAGGTCACCGAGACGGGCATGAACAGCGGCCAGATCATCCCGCAGGGCTTCGACGGTTCTCCGGCCATGCTGGACGAGGTGCGCGCCAATGTGGCGCGCTCGGGGCGCATCGGCAGCCTGGTGGCGGCGGACCAGAAGTCCACCATCGTGCAGGTGCCGCTGCTGGAGATCGATCCGGACAAGGGCACCAAGCTCGATTACGGCCTGTTCTCCGAACGGCTGGAAAAACTGGTGCGCGACAAGTATGAAGCGCAGGGCGTGAAGATCCACATCGTCGGCTTTGCCAAGGTGGTGGGCGACCTGATTCACGGCGCCAAGGCGATCGGCATATTCTTTGCGATCACCTTTGCCATGACGGTGGCGCTGCTGCTGTGGTATTCGCGCTGCTGGAAGTCGACCCTGGTGACGGTATTCTGCTGTTCGCTGGCGGTGATCTGGCAGTTAGGCATCGTGCGCTTATTGGGTTTCGGGCTGGATCCGTATTCGATCCTGGTGCCGTTCCTGACCTTTGCCATCGGCGTGTCGCATGCGGTGCAGAACATCAATACCATGGCGGCCGAGCGGCTGTCGGGCAAGACGGACGTGGAGGCCGCCAAGCAAACTTTCCGCCAGCTGTTCATTCCGGGCACCATCGCGCTGCTGTGCGATGCGGTGGGCTTCTCGACCCTGCTGGTGATCGAAATCGGCGTGATCCGCGAGCTGGCGATTTCGGCCTCGGTCGGCGTGGCGGTGATCGTCTTGACCAAGATGTTCCTGCTGCCGGTGCTGATGTCCTATGTCGGCGTGACGCCCGCCTGCCTGCGCAACCAGGAGCGCAAGGCGCAGCGCAAGCACAGCTTCATGCGCACGCTGTCGCGTATTGCGGAGCCGAAGTTTGCCAAGTGGGCGTTGCTGGGCGCGCTGGCGGTGTTCGTCACCGCCTTTGCGCTGAGCCGCGACCTGAAGATCGGCGACCTCGATCCCGGCGCGCCGGAGCTGCGGGCGGATTCGCGCTACAACCGGGACAACGCTTACATCACCGGCCATTACTCGACCAGTTCGGACGTGTTCGTGGTGATGGTGAAGACGCCGGCCGGCGAGTGCGGGGCGTATCCGACGGCGGAAGTGGTGGACCGCTTCCAGTGGGAGATGGAGAACGTGCCGGGGGTGGAGTCGACTACTTCGCTGTTCACGGTGCAGAAGCGGATCATCTCCAACGTGAATGGCGGCAGCCTGAAATGGCAGGCGCTGTCGCGCAACCGTTTCGTGTCCAATTCGGCGCAGCGCATGATTCCGTCCGAGTTGTACAGCAACGATTGCTCGATGCTGCCGGTGCTGGTGTTCCTGGCCGACCACAAGGCCGATACGCTGACGCGGGTGGTGCAGGCGGCGCAGGCGTTCGCCAGGGAGAACAATTCGCCGCAGGCGGAGTTCATCCTGGCGGCCGGCAATTCGGGCATCGAGGCGGCCACCAATATCGTGATCAAGCAGGCCGAGATCACCATGCTGGTGCTGGTGTATGCGATTGTGGCGCTGCTGGTGTGGTGGGAATTCCGTTCGCTGCGGGTGACCATCTGCATCATGGTGCCGCTGTATATCACGTCGGCGCTGTGCGAGGCCATCATGGCGCGCCTGGGGCTGGGGGTGAAGGTGGCGACCTTGCCGGTGATTGCGCTGGGGATCGGGATTGGCGTCGACTACGGCATCTACATCTACAACCGGCTGCAGTGCTTCCTGGACCGCGGAATGGAGCTGAAGGAGGCTTACTTCGAGACGCTCAAGACCACCGGCGTGGCGGTGGCGCTGACCGGCGTGACACTGGCGCTGGGGGTGCTGACCTGGGCCTGGTCGGACATCAAGTTCCAGGCCGATATGGGCCTGCTGCTGATGTTTATGTTCCTGTGGAATATGGTGGGGGCGATTGTGATGATCCCGGCGCTGGCGTCGCTGCTGCTGCCGAAGCGTTAAAACCGGTAGGCCGGGGTCTGACCCAAGGGTCAGACCCTGGTTTACCGGTTTTACTCCTGGCGTTCCCAGGTCTGCGAGCGGCCCAGCATCGGGAAGCCAACGTAACCGCGCACTTTCAGCTTCTTGCCGCCGTCGGCGATTTCCAGCTTGCTCCTGTACACCTTGCCGTTATTCGGGTCGAGAATCTCGCCGCCGGTGTATTCGCTGCCGTCCTTCTTCAGCCCGGATACGATCACCATGCCGACAATCGGCTTGTCCTTGCGCGCGTCGGTGCACTTGTCGCACACCGGGTTCTGTTCCTCGGCCGGGCCGCGGAACAGCTTTTCAATCTTGCCCTGCAGGGCGCCGTTTTCCTCGGTGATGCGGATCAGGGCCTTTGGCTTGCCGCTGACGTCATCGATGTTTTTCCACAGGCCGATGGGGGTAGGATCTTGGGCAAATGCCGGAGCGGCAGCCAGCAAGGCTGCCACAGCCAGCGCCGCTGTGCGGGTTAGGCGCATGGGGGTGTCTCTTTTTTAGATTTGGGGAAAATCAGTTTAGCAAAGGACCCGGCGGGACACCGTACGGTCATGCTATTTTTTTTGGAGGGAAGCCTCTAGAAATGAAAAAGGCGCACCTGAGTGCGCCTTAAATGTCCGATTGCCAGACCTGACCCCGACTTTTATGCTGGGAGTTTTGCCAGTTGTTCCTGCATCTTGGCCAGGGTGGCGCTGAAGGTGGCGACGCGTTCCTGTTCCTGTGCCACCACGGCTGCCGGGGCGCGGGCGACGAAGCTTTCCGAGGACAGCTTGCCGTTGGCCTTGGCGATTTCGCCTTCCAGGCGGGCGATCTCTTTCGACAGGCGCTCGCGTTCTGCTTTCACGTCGATTTCGACTTTCAGCATCAGCTTGGTGGTGCCGACCACGGAGACGGCGGCCGGCGATTCCGGCAGCGCGTCGACGATCTGCACTTCCGACAGCTTGCCCAGCATCTGGATGTACGGGGCGAAGGCGGCCATCTTGGCTTGGTCGGCGCCGGATGCTTCGACGATCAGCGGCACGCGCACCGACGGCGACAGCTTCATTTCGCCGCGCAGGTTGCGGGCGGCGTCGGTCATGCCTTTCAGCTCGCCCATCCAGGCTTCGGCTTCGGCGCTGATCGCCGCTTCGTTCGGCAGCGGGTAAGGCTGGGTCATGATCGACATGCCTTCGCCGCCTTTGCCGGCCAGCGGGGCGACGGTCTGCCACAGCTGCTCGGTGACGAACGGGATGATCGGGTGCGCCAGGCGCAGGATCACTTCCAGTACGCGCAGCAGGGTGTGGCGGGTGGCTTGCTGCTGGCCCGGCGTGCCTTGCTGGACCTGGACTTTCGCCAGTTCCAGGTACCAGTCGCAGTACTCGTACCAGACAAACTGGTAAATGGTGGAGGCGATGTTGTCGAAGCGGTAGTCGGCGAAGCCTTTGTGCACTTCCTGTTCGGCGCGGTTGAGGGCGGAGATGATCCACTTGTCGGCGGCCGACAGGTCGGCTTCGTTGGCGGAGCAGTCGTGGCCTTCGGTGTTCATCAGCACGAAGCGGGTGGCGTTCCACAGCTTGTTGCCGAAGTTGCGGTAGCCTTCGCAGCGGCCGAGGTCGAAGTTGATGTTGCGGCCCAGCGAGGCGTAGGAGGCCATGGTGAAGCGCACGGCGTCGGTGCCGTAGGCTGGAATGCCGTCCGGGAATTCCTTGCGGGTGGCTTTTTCGATCTTGGCCGCGTCTTTCGGGTTCATCAGGCCGGTGGTGCGCTTGGCTACCAGGTCTTCCAGTGCGATGCCGTCGATCAGGTCGATCGGGTCCAGGGTGTTGCCCTTGGACTTGGACATCTTCTGGCCTTGCGAGTCGCGTACCAGGCCGTGCACGTACACGGTTTCGAACGGCACCTTGTTGGTGAAGTGGCTGGTCATGATGACCATGCGTGCAACCCAGAAGAAGATGATGTCGAAGCCGGTCACCAGCACGGAGCTTGGCAGGAAGGCCTGCAGTTCAGGCGTTTCGTTCGGCCAGCCGAGGGTGGAGAACGGCACCAGGGCGGACGAGAACCAGGTGTCCAGCACGTCGTTGTCGCGGGTCAGGGCGCCGGTGATGCCTTTGGCGGCGGCTTGCGCTTTGGCGTCTTCTTCGCTGCGGGCGACGTAGATGTTGCCTTGCTCGTCGTACCAGGCCGGGATCTGGTGGCCCCACCACAGCTGGCGCGAGATGCACCAGTCCTGGATGTTGTTCAGCCACTGGTTGTAGGTGGTGCTCCAGTTTTCTGGGACGAATTTGATCTCGCCGCTGGAGACTTTTTCCAGCGCCACTTCGGTGATCGATTTGCCCGGGTTGAAGGTGCCTTCAGGCGCCGGTTTGCTCATGGCGACGAACCATTGGTCGGTCAGCATCGGTTCGATCACGACGCCGGTGCGGTCGCCGCGCGGCACCATCAGCTTGTGCGGCTTGACTTCGACCAGGAAGCCTTGCGCGTCCAGGTCGGCGACGATCTGCTTGCGCGCGGCGAAACGGTCCAGGCCCTGGTAGGCTGCTGGCGCGTTTTCATTGACCTTGGCGTCCAGCGTCAGGATCGACGGCATGTCCAGGTTGTGGCGCTGGCCTACGGCGTAGTCGTTGAAGTCGTGCGCAGGAGTGATCTTCACGCAGCCGGTGCCGAATTCCTTGTCGACGTATTCGTCGGCGATCACCGGGATTTCGCGGCCAACCAGCGGCAGCTTGAGCATCTTGCCCACCAGCGCGGTGTAGCGCTCGTCGGTCGGGTCCACCGCCACGGCGACGTCGCCCAGCATGGTTTCAGGACGGGTGGTGGCGACCACCAGGTGGCCACTGCCGTCGGCCAGCGGGTACTTGATGTGCCACATCGAGCCGTCTTCTTCTTCCGATGCCACTTCCAGGTCGGAGACGGCGGTGCCCAGCACCGGGTCCCAGTTGACCAGGCGCTTGCCGCGGTAGATCAGGCCTTGTTCGAACAGGCGCACGAACACTTCGGAGACCACTTTGGAGCGCTCGGCGTCCATGGTGAAGTATTCGCGCTTCCAGTCGGGGGAGGTGCCCATGCGGCGCATCTGGCCGGTGATGGTGGAGCCGGACTTTTCCTTCCACTCCCAGACTTTTTCGACGAATTTTTCGCGGCCCAGGTCATGGCGCGACACCTTCTGCGCGTCCAGCTGGCGCTCCACCACGATCTGGGTGGCGATGCCGGCGTGGTCGGTGCCCGGGATCCAGGCGGTGTTGTGGCCCAGCATGCGGTGGTAGCGGGTCAGGCCGTCCATGATGGTCTGGTTGAAGGCGTGGCCCATGTGCAGCGTGCCAGTGACGTTCGGCGGCGGCAGCTGGATGCTGAAGGACGGCTTGGAGAGGTCGAGGGAGGCGGCGTAGTAACCGCGCTTTTCCCACTCGCTGCGCCAGAACTGTTCAATGTCGGCAGGCTCGAAAGACTTGGCTAATTCCATGATTTGGGCTGTAAATTTGGCGAAAACTTTCATTATAAGGTAGATTGCCGGGACCATGGACGCCAGCAATTCCCCTCCGCCCCGCAAGCGCGGCCGCCCTGCGCAGGCCGCTTCCGACAGCCTCAAAACGCTGCTTATTGCCGTTTCGGCAAGGCTGTTCCGCGAGCAGGGCTTTGATAACACCACCGTGCGCGATATTGCGGCCGCTGCGGGCGTGCAGGCGGGGTCGTGGTTCTATCACTTCAAGTCCAAGCAGGACATCTTGCAGGCGGTGATCGAGGAGGGCATGCAGCAGGCCCTGGCGCGCATCGAGGAGGTGGCGGCCTTGCAGCTGGCGCCGCGCGAGGCGTTGCGCCGCCTGGTGCATACCCACCTGGAGACCCTGTTGTCGCCGGGGCAGGATTTTGTCTACGTCATGCTGTATGAGTGGCGCTCGCTCACGCTTGAGGGGCAGTTGCGCATCGTGGCGGCCAAGGACCGCTACGAGGCCTTGTGGGATGCGGTGCTGCGCGAGCTCCAGGCTTCCGGCGAGTGGCCGGCGCCGGGCCAGCTTGACCGGCTATGGCTGTTCGGCGCGCTGAACTGGTCGGCGCAGTGGTACCGGCGCGATGCCGGCGTCAGTATCGACGAGTTGGCCGAGTCCGCCATTCGCTTCCTGCTTCGGTAGCCCTCCGCACCCTGTCTGCGACTACTACTGAAAGCTACTGAAACAACTACTGAAACTACTGAAATTCGAACCTTTTGGGCGGTGATAGCGCTACAAGTCGAAAAATTTCAGGAGGTTTCAGTATGAGTCGCAGAGGAAGTCTGGAGGTGAGTCTCTGCACCCTGCGCGCGTTGCTGGATTACCAGGCAGCGCAGGCTTGCGACCTTTCCCTGACGGATTTCCTATCGGATGCGCGCTGGCGTTGCAGCCATTCGAGGATGGCAATGTCCGTCCAGGTGCAGCTTCCCGGCGACGCCGATTGGACGCCGGCGCTACGGCTACGCCAGGCTGCTACGGCGCATGCGCTGCGGACGGCCAAACGCAAGGCTGAGCGCACCGCGCCTCTGGGGGATTAGTTTGCCCGGCCGCACGCAAAGCGCGCTTGACATTTTATGTCATGCTTTTATACTAATGACATAATATGTCTAACCACCCCACATCAAGGAGGGACTCTATGGACGAAGTGATGGGCCGGATGCTGGCGATCGAGCGTGCGCTGTCCGCCCAGGTGGGCTCGCTGTCGGTGAGCGCCAGCCTGCTGGCCCCAAGCGAGCCGGATGGCGTACCGGTGATGCGCATGTGCATCGAGGGGCAGGAAGAGATTCCGGTGTTCGTCACGGCTTCGCCGCAGCAGGTGCTGTGCATCTGCTACCTGTGGACCGAGCGCGAAGTGCGCCCCGAGCGCCGCGCCGAGATGCTGGAAGCGATGATGGACCTGAACATCGCCATTCCGCTGTCGAATTTCGGCCGCATCGGCGAGCACTACGTCATTTTCGGCGCCCTGGCGGCCGACGCGACGCCGGAGAGCATCGCCACCGACGTCGCCATGGCCGCCGACAATGCGCTCGAAGCCCTGGAAGTGTTCAACGAATTTCTCATGTGAGGAGCCATCATGGCTGTTTTTTCCAAAGTGCTGACCATGTTGCGAGGTAACCTGCGCGAGATCGGCCAGAGCATCGTCGACGGCAACGCGTCGACCATTTACGAACAGGAAATCGTCGAAGCCACTGCCCATGTGGCCGCGGCCAAGAACGACCTGACGGCGGTGATGGCCAAGGAAATGCAGGCCGGCCGTGAAATCGAACGCCTGCGCGCCGAACTGCAAAAGTACGAAGACCTGGCGGTGCAGGCGCTGCAAAAGGATGAGGCCGGCCTGGCCGAGGAAGTCGCCGCGCGCGTCGCGGACCTGGAAGTGGCGCTGGCCGAGCAGGAAGAAGCCCGGGCCCAGTATGCCGCCCACGTGGCGCGCCTGAAGGACATGATCCGCAACGCCGAGGCCACCTTGCGCGAACACGAGCGCCAGCTGGCCATGGCCAAGACCACCGAGAGCGTGTACAAGGCCACCGCCACCATCTCGCAGAACATGGGCGCGAGCGGCTCCAAGCTGATGAGCGCGAAGGAGTCGCTGGAGCGCATCCGCCAGCGCCACCAGGACCTGGCCGACCGCATGCAGGCAGCCGAAGTGCTGGAAGGCGAATTCGGTTCCAAGGCGCTGGAGAACAAGCTGGCGCAGGCGGGGATCGGCGAGCGCGCCAGCCGCAAGGCCGAAGTCATTGCCCGCCTGCAGGCGCGTGCCCGGCCCAGCACGCCGGACCGGAGCTGAGGCGCATGGTACGCAGTTCCAGCCGCTGGTCCGGATCGGACGCGGCCTTGCGCGCCGTCCAGGTGGCGTTTGACGTCGAGACGCAGGTGATCGACGCGGTGCGCCTGGCGGCGTTCAAGAGCCAGCTTTCCACCTCGGACCAGATCCGCAAGATCCTCGGTTTGCCGTTTAGCAGCAAGCCGGTGCGCCCGCGGCTGACGGTCAGCCTGTCCGACGCCGACTACGCGCTGCTGGCCGGGCGCCTGGGCGTGGACGCGGCCGACCGCCGCCGCATCAAGGAAATCCTGCATGAACAGTTGATAACGTTTGCAATAAAGCAATTAGAGCGCGAGAATGCTTGACGATTTCACCACCCTGAAGGGCACCGCATGAGCACCTGGCAAACCCTGACCAGTTTTCCTACCGCCGTCCCCACCGTCCTGCTGATCATCCTGCTGGTGTACTGGGGCTTGTCGCTGGCCGGCCTGTTCGACCTGGGCGACAACCTCGAGGCCGAGGCCGATGCCGATGACGCCGACTTGCAAACGCTGGCATCGTGGCTGGTGGCGCTGGGGCTGGGCGGCGTACCGCTGTCGATCGTGGCCACGCTGCTGGTCTTCTTCACCTGGCTGCCGACGGCCCTGCTGCACCAGTACCTGCTGGCCTGGCTGCCGGCCGGGGTGCTGCAATGGGCCGGCGGCGGCGCCGTGCTGCTGGCGGCTGCGGCCTTCAGCGTGTGGCTCTCGGCGCGCCTGGTCAGGCCCTTGCGTGCGCTGTTCGTCAAGCACCATGCGCCGGAAAACCGCAGCCTGGTGGGCCGCACCTGCCGCATCGTCACGCTGGCGGTGGACGAGAAATTCGGCCGCGCCGAAGTGGCGACCAGCGGCGCCAGCCTGAATATCCGGGTCTGGGCCAGTTCGCCCAATTCACTGGGCAAGGATGCGCTTGCGGTGATCGTCGCCTACGACGAAGCATCGCAGCAGTACGAAGTACAGGCCGCCAGCGCGGCCAGCTAAAACAATAAATACCAACAATACCAACACACCTGAAGGAAATCCATGGACATCATGTTGATTACAGCCGCCATCGGTATCGTCTTTTTGCTCGGCGCCCTGGCCATGTTCGCCCGCTTCTACCATAAGGTCGAACAGGGTCACGCAATGATCATCAATACCCTGCGTGCCGAGCCGGACGTGAGCTTTACCGGCGGCATGGTCTACCCCATCATCCACAAGAAGGAAATGATGGAGATCTCGCTCAAGACCATCGAGATCGACCGCCTTGGCAAGGATGGCCTGATCTGCCGCGACAATATCCGCGCCGACATCAAGGTCACCTTCTTCCTGCGCGTGAACAAGACCAGGGACGACGTGCTGAAGGTGGCCCAGGCCGTAGGCTGCGCCCGCGCTTCCAGCCAGGACACGCTGGAAAGCCTGTTCTCGGCCAAGTTCGCCGAGGCCCTGAAGACGGTCGGCAAGTCGATGGACTTCGTCGACCTGTACCAGGCGCGCGACCGCTTCCGCGACGACATCATCCGCCAGATCGGCAACGACCTGTCCGGCTACATCCTGGAAGACGCGGCCATCGACTATATCGAGCAGACCCCGATCGAAAAGCTGGACAGCCATAACATCCTGGATGCGCAGGGTATCAAGAAGATCACCGAACTGACCGCGATCGAAAGCGTGCGCACCAATGAACTGAAGCGCGACGAGGAAATGCGCATCAAGAAGAAGGACGTGGAAACGCGCGAAGCGATCCTCGAGCTGGAGCGCCAGCAAGCCGACGCGGAAGCGCGCCAGAACCGCGAGGTCACCTCGGTGCGTGCGCGCGAACAGGCCGAAGCCGAGAAGGTGCAGTCCGAAGAGCGCGCCAAGTCCGAACTGGCCCGCCTGCAGGCCGAACAGGTGGTGCTGGTGCAGCAGGAAAATACCACGCGCGAGAAGGAAGTGGCGGAGAACAACCGCAAGCGCGCCGTCGCCATCGAGGAAGAGCGCGTGACCCGCGCCCGCCTGCTGGAAGTGGTGGCGCGCGAGAAGGAAGTCGAACTGCAACGCATCGATAAGGAGAGGGCGCTGGAGGTGCAGAAGAAGGCCATCGCCGACGTGATCCGCGAGCGCATCGTGGTCGAGCGCACGGTGGCCGAGCAGGAAGAAGCCATCAAGGACGTGCGCACCCTGGCCGAGGCCGACCGCGGCAAGAAGTCGCTGGTGATTGCCGCCGAGGCCAGCGCGGAAGAGAAGCTGCTGCTGGCGGTCAAGGCGGCCGAAGCGGATGAGCGCGCGGCCAAGCACCGCGCCGCCCAGGAACTGACGCTGGCGGAAGCGGCGCTGAAAGTGGCGGAGAAGGAAGCCGAAGCCAAGAAGCGCCAGGCGGAAGGCACGGAAGCAGAAATCGCCGCCCCTGGCCTGGCGGAAGCGCGCGTCATGCTGGCGTCGTCGGAAGCGATCGTCAAGCAGGGCGCGGCCCAGGCCGAAGCGACCCGCCTGCGCATGGAAGCCGAAGCCAAGGGCAAGGAGCAGTTGGGCCTGGCCGACGCTGCGGTGAAGACGGCCGATGCGGCCGCCACGGCCAGCCTGGGCGCGGCGGAAGCCAAGGTGATCGAGGCGCGCTTCGAAGCCGAGTCGCGCGGCCTGGCGCAGAAGTTCGAATCGATGTCGGCGATGAGCGCCGAAACGCGCGCCCACGAAGAGTTCCGCATGCAGCTGGAACTGGCCAACGAGCAGGCCCTGAAAGGCATCGATGCGCAGACCATGGTCGCGCGCGAGCAGGCCGAAGTCCTGGGCAAGGCGCTGCAGAACGCCAAGATCGACATCGTCGGCGGCGACGGCAACTACTTCGACAGCTTCGTGCGCGCGCTGTCGGTCGGGCGCGGCATCGATGCCGCCATCGAAAAGAGCAAGACCCTGCAGATCGGCCTGAAGGACCACCTGAGCGGCGAGCGCGACATGCTGAACGACCTGCGCGGCCTGGTCGGCGCGCTGGGCGGCTCCTCCGGCGAGCTGCAGAACCTGAGCGTGGCTTCGCTGCTGGCCAAGGTGTCGCGCGAAGGCACCCAGCAACAGCAGCATGCCCTGAACAACCTGATCGCCTCGGTCCCTGAACTGAAAGGAAAAGCATGATCTGCCCGGCCTGCGCAAGCACCCATTTCCAGTCGACCCGCATCGAAGGCGGTTTGCCCGCAGAGCAATGCGAGGCTTGCCGCGGTGTGCTGGTGGACCTCGAGCGCTATCGCGCCTGGCGCAAGACCATGCCGGCGGTGGCGCTGGCCGCCGCCACCGCCGAAGCGAGCGTCACCGACGGCGCCGTCCGGCTCTGCCCCAGGACCGGGCGCATCATGGCGCGCCTGAAGGTGGACAACCACCATCCGCTGCGCCTGGACTACAGCGCGGCGGCGCAGGCGATCTGGCTCGACGCCGGCGAGTGGGACACGCTGATGTCGCTCGACTTCCACGGCCAGCTTGACGAGATCGCCTCCGACCGCTGGCAGGCCAGCGTGCAGGAAGCGGCATCGCGTGAGCGCATCGAGCAAGCCATGCAGGCGCGCTTCGGCGACGACTTTGCCGAGCTGGCGCGCATGCGGGCCTGGCTGGACGGCCGCCCGAACCGCGGCGAGATGCTGGCCTTCCTCGGCGCCCTTAAAGACTGAAGCGACAGAAGCACAACATCATGAGCCAAGAACAAGCAGCACCCGAGGGTGCCGAGGCGTCGCTGCGCCATTCCAGCAGTTTCGATTTGCTGCGCAAGCGGCTGGCCGAGCAGGGCAAGTCCCTGCTGGAGAAGGCCGGCGCGCTGAACGCAGCGCGGCTGGCCGAGTTCGGCCGCGAAGAGATGGCGCTGCGCGCCCGCACCCGCGCCCGCACCGACAACAACTGCACCGCGCGCGACCTGGTGCTGGTCGGCGAGGTGCTGCTGTTCGGCTATAACGTCTTCATCGGCCTGCGCCAGGAGACCCAGGTGGCGGACGTGTTCGCCCTGTACCGCCTGCGCCAGGACGGCGCCGAGGTGGAGCTCGAGCCGCTGGCGCTGGACGGCAGCTTCCTGGCCGAGCCGCGTTTCGTGGCCGAATTCAAGGAACTCTACAACTACTACCGCAGTGCGCAGCTGGTGCAGCTGCGCGTTACGCAAGGCAAGCTGCTGGCCGCCTTCAAGATCGGCGAACGCCAGAGCGACCTGCGCGTGTTCCGCTGGCAGCTCGGCGAGCAGGGCGCGGCGACCTACATCGACAACCGCGGCGAACGCGATGTCGCGCTGCCGCCGCCGCATGATTTCGAATGGAGCGTCACCACGCGCGACCAGCACGTGCTGGGCCAGCACCCGCACGTCAACGTGCTCGACACCCTGTTCGTGGAAACAGTGGGCGGCGACCTGACGCTCAAGATCGAGAACAACACGGAAACAGGGCTGGGCATCTACAGCGAGCCGGTCGACGATCCCAACCAGTCGCTCAGCGACGCCGAGATCGCATATGCCGCGCTCGGCGACCTGATCCTCTTGCGCGTGCGGCCCTACCGCGAGACGCAGCTGCGCTACCTGGTGTATTCGCGCCTGAGCCAGCAGGCGCAGCGGGTCGACAGCATCGGCGCCTCCTGCGTGCAGCTGCCGGAAGACCACGGCATTGTCTTCCCCGGCGGCGTGATCCTGCAGGGCGGCGAGTCGCGCCTGTTCGCCGGCCTGCCGGAGGGACTGCAATTCGAGCGCCGGGTGCTGGCGCCCAACGGCGAAGACGTGCTGTATGTCTTTTACGAACTTGTCAGCGGCACTTATGTGCTGCTGACCTATAACCTGATCAACAAGACCCTGTCGCAGCCGCTGGTGGCGCACGGCTACGCCCGCTATGACGACGGCAGCATGCTGCTGTTCACCGCGGAAAGCGAGGAGCCGACCCGCAACCACCCGATGCAGTGGTGGCAGACGCCGTTCCTGGGCGAGGAATACGCCGCCCGCGCCGCGCCGCGCCAGGGCTTCTTCGGCAAGATCGGCAACCGCGAGCTGGTGCGCGGGGTGTCGGAACTGTATTCGATCGGGCGCATGGTGCGCGAGCAGGGCCAGGGCCAGGGTGAAGGCGGCGGCCATGCGCTGCCCGGCCGCGCCGTCTACGAGAGCCTGCTGCGCCAATGCCGCCGGGTGGCCGACGCTTTCCACTGGCTGGGCGCGCCCGAAGCCATGGGTGTCGGCGCCGACCTGGGCGGGGTGTCCGAGCTGGCCAGCGCCACGATGGACGAATTCGACAAGGCGGCGGCAATCCAGCGCGAAGCGGCGCGCGTGCTGCAGCAGGCGGCGCAGGAGCAGCGCCAGTTGCTGGCCGAGACGGCCAGCCGGCTGTGGCAATCGCCGACCGAGTTTATCGAAGCGCTGGAACAGATCCGCCTGGCGCGCGGCCGCCTGGCCACGCTGAAGGAGCGGCGCTACATGGACGTGGCGCGCCTGGCCGAACTGGATGGCGAACTGGGCGCCGAAGAGGCGCGCGTGGGCGAGCGCACCGTCCAGTTCCTGTCGCAGGCCAATGCCTTCGCCGGGCTGGAGGCGGAACTGGCGAAACAGCGCGGGCAGCTGCCGCAGCTGGGCACCACGGCCGAACTGGCGCCGCTCAACGAAGCGCTGGACCGCACGGCGCGCAACCTGGATGGCTTGAACGAACTGCTGGGCACCCTGGCGGTCGGCGATGCCGCCTTGCGCACCCAGATCCTGACCGCCATCTCGCGCCTGTACGCGGGCATCAACCAGTTGCGCGCCGAAGTGCGCCAGCGCCGCAAGCAGCTGGCGCAGACCGAGTCGGCGTCCGAATTCGCGGCCCAGTTCCAGTTGTTCAGCCAGTCGGTGGAGAGCAGCCTGGAACAGGCCGACACGCCGGAGCGCTGCGATGAATTGCTGACGCGCCTGCTGGCCCAGCTGGAAACCCTGGAAGGGCAGTTCGCCGAGCAGGAAGACTACCTGGCCGAGATTGCGCACAAGCGCGAAGCGGTGTACGAAGCGCTGGAGGGGCGCAAACAGTCGCTGCTCGATGCGCGTGCGCGCCGCATGCAGGCCATCGGCGAAGCGGCGCGCCGCATCCTGGCGGGTGTGCCCAAGCGCCTGGCCCAGTTCAGCGAAGCGGCCCAGATGGAAGCGTATTTCGCCGCCGATGCCCTGCTGGCCAAGCTGAAGGCCAGCATCGAGGAATTGCGCAAGCTGGGCAACGCGGTCGCCGCGGACGATTTGAGCGGGCAGCTGAAGAACCTGCGCGAACAGGGCCAGCGTGCGCTGCGCGACCAGAACGAACTGGTGAGCGGCAATACCATCAAGCTGGGACGGCATGACTTCACCGTCAACCGGCAAACGCTGGAGCTGGCCATCGTGCCGCACCAGGGCGAGCTGGCCTTCCACCTGGCCGGCACCGATTACTATGCGCCGCTGCAGGACGCGCGCCTGGATGCCTTGCGCCCATGGTGGTCGCAGGAGACCGTGGCCGAGACAGCGCAGGTTTACCGCGCCGAATACCTGGCTTACCAGTTCATGCGCGCGGTGCGCGCCGGCACCGCCGGCATCGACTGGCAGCAATTGCAGGAAGCGCTGGCGCAGCCCGATAGAGCGGCGCTGGACGAACCGGTGCGCCGCTTTGCCGCGCCGCGCTACCAGGAGGGCTACCAGAAAGGCTTGCACGACCACGACGCTGCCGCCATCCTGCGGCAGCTGGTGCCGTTGTGGGAGGGCGCCGGCCTGCTGCGTTTCAGCCCGCTGGCGCGCGCCGTCGCCGTACTGTACTGGACCCATGTGCATGCCTCGCCTGCGGCGCAGTCGCTGCGGCACCAGGCCGAGCAAGCCGAATTGATGCGCCGCCATTTCAATAGCGAGCGCTTATGGGACAAGCTGGCGGCTGAAGTCGAGCAAGCGCTGCAGCGCTTCCTCGATGCCGAACTGCTCGATATCGAGGCCTGGCTCGATCACGGCAGCGAAACGCGCGCCCTGGCGCTGGCGCAGGCCGCGCGCTACCTGCTGTCCGAACTGGGCGTGCCCGCGGGCGTGGAGCAGGCCTGGCTGCTGAGCCGCAGCGGCAGCGAACTGGCGAACGGCCTGGCGCAGCACCTTGCGCGCCACAATATCGCCGCCCCCTGGCAAGTGCCGGCACTGTCGTGGCGCGAGCGCTGGATGCTGGCCACCGAATGGCTGCACGGTTACGCACTCCAGCAGGGCCATGAGCTGTCGCTGCTGCCCGAGGTGGCCGCCAGCCTGCTGAGCAACCTGCCGCGGCGCGTCGTGCAGGTTGGCGTCGAAGCACAGGTCACCGGTTTGCTCGGCGAGCACGCCCGCATTGAAAACCGGACGCTCAAGCTGCAACTGAATGATTTCCTGCGCCGCCTCGAACATCACGAAGCTGTCGTGGTGCCTGCCTTCCGCTTGCTGCAGCAGTTGCGCCAGCAACTGGCGCAAGAAGAGAAAACCCGCCTGCGCCTGGAGCAGTTCCAGGCCAAGCCGCTGGCCAGTTTCTTCCGCAATCGCCTGATCGACGAAGCTTACCTGCCGCTGATCGGCGACAACCTGGCCAAGCAGATCGGCGCGGCCGGCGACCAGCGCCGGGTCGACTCGATGGGCATGCTGTTGCTGATTTCACCGCCGGGCTACGGCAAGACCACCCTGATGGAGTACCTGGGCGAGCGCCTGGGCATGATCTTCGTGCGCATCAACTGCCCGGTACTGGGTCACGACGTGACGTCGCTCGACCCGGCCCTGGCCGGCAACAGCGCCGCCCGCATGGAACTGGAAAAGCTCAACCTCGGCCTGGCGATGGGCAACAACGTGATGCTGTACCTGGACGACATCCAGCACACCAACCCCGAGTTCCTGCAGAAGTTCATCGCCCTGGCCGACGGCACGCGCCGCATCGAAGGTGTATGGCGCGGCGAGAGCCGCAGCTACGACCTGCGCGGCAAGCGCTTCGCCGTGGTCATGGCGGGCAACCCCTATACCGAATCGGGCGACGTGTTCAAGATCCCGGACATGCTGGCCAACCGGGCCGACATCTACAACCTGGGTGATGTGCTGAGCGGACGCGAAGAACTGTTCGCCCTCTCGTATATTGAAAACGCGCTGGTGGCGCATCCCGAACTGCAGCCGCTGGCTTCGCGCGACCCGCAGGACCTGTACCTGCTGGTACGCATGTCGCAGGGCGAACCGGTGGCGGCGTCGGACCTGAAGCATGCCTACACTTCGCAGGAGATCGACCAGATCTGCGCGGTGCTGCAGCGCCTGTTCAAGGTGCGCAGTGCGCTGATGAAGGTCAACCTGGCTTATATCGCCTCGGCCGCGCAGGACGATGCCTACCGCAGCGAGCCCGCGTTCAAGCTGCAAGGCAGCTATCGCAATATGGCCAAACTGGCGCCCAAGGTGTCCGCCCTGATGCATGACGCCGAACTGGACGCGCTGCTGCGCGACCACTACCGCGGCGAGGCGCAGACCCTGACCAGCGGCGCCGAAGAAAACCTGCTGCGCCTGGCGCACTTGCTGGGTCAGCCGACGGACGCGGAGCAGGCGCGCTGGAGCGAGCTGGTGGAGGAATTCGTCCGCCTGCGCAAGAACGGCGGGCAAGCGGATGGCGAAGCGCGGGTAGCCGAACACCTGGCCGAGATCGGGGCCGGCATCGCCGCGCTGGGTGGCCGCATGGCGCCGCAGGTGCAGGTGCACGTGCCGGAACAGGAGCGGCTGCACGAATTGCTGCAGCGCCTGGCGGACAGCTATGAAAAGGTCCTGCTGCCCATGATGAGCGCGATGAATTACAAGATGCGCCTCGACCACGGCATCTGGGACGAGGTGCGGGCCACCAGTTCCATCGTCAAGGATATGGAACACCGCCTGCGCTACCGGGGCAAGAAGGGCCCGCCGCCGCCCAAGCAGGCGCGCGAGCCGGCTGGCGAGACGGCTGGCGAGCCGTCAGGCGACTGAGAGGACCTTTTCTTTGCAGATGGCGGGCACGTTCTCATCGAAGAACTGGCCGAGCCCGCCATCGGGTTGCTGCTTGGGGAGTTCAGTGCACCGCTGTCGCGGACTACTACTGAAAACTACTGAAATTTTCACTGAAACTACTGAAAAGTTGAACTTTCAGGGCGTGATAGCGCTCTAACGGGGAAAATTTCAGGAGCTTTCAGTATGACTTCCCGAGTGACCCTGGAGGTAAGCCTCCCTACGCTGCACGCGCTGCTCGACTACCACTCTGAACAGGCGGCAGACCACACCCTTACGGACTTGGCCGACATTGCGATCCGCGAATGGTTGCAACGCCAGCGCGCCGCCAGCAAGCCAATGGAACTAGCGGGTTTCTTTTGGAAGACGGTCTTCCTGCCAGACGGAGCATTGCTGCGCATTTGCAGCCGTGACGGACCGCATTACGCCGAGGTGGTCTGTGGCGAGCTAATCTATGAAGGGCGGGCAGTATCACCAAACCAATTTGTCACTGCCAGCCTGGGTAATGTGGGGAACGCCTGGAAAGTGATTTACGTTCAGCTTCCAGGGGACGGTGATTGGACGCCGGCTACCCGGATGCGCCACGCGGCCATGGCCCATGCGTTCCGCACGGCTAAACGCAAGGCCGAACGCACCGCGCCGCCGGGCTCATCTTCCTCTTAGCCGTATAAAGCCTGGTGATTCGCGCGCAGCACGTGCTTCTGGATCTTGCCGGTGGAGGTCATCGGCAAGTTCTCCACGATGGCAATGTGCTTGGGGATTTCGAAGCCGGCCAGCGTGCTGCGGCAATGCTCCTGCAGCGCGCCCGCGTCGGCGGATTGCCCGGGCTTGAGGCAGACGAAGGCGGTGACGGCTTCGATCCATTCCTCGTGCGGCAAGCCGACCACGGCAGCAAGGGCCACGGCGGGGTGGCCGAGTAGCGCTTCTTCCACGCGGATGGCGGGCACGTTTTCGCCGCCGGTCTTGATCATGTCCTTCAGGCGGCCTTTGAAGTGCAGGTAGCCGTCCTCGTCCCACATGCCAAGGTCGCCGGTATGGTGCCATCCGAAGCGGCGCACGGTGGCCGTGGCTTCCGGGTCCTTGAAGTAGCCCAGCATCGCATTTGCGCCGCGATGCACGATTTCGCCGACTTCGCCTTTGCCAAGCAGGCGTCCGTCGGCGTCCATGATGGCGGTGTCGTTGACCGGCGTCGCCTGTCCCCAGCAATTGCCGGTACGGTGCTGCTGCTCGGGCGGGAAGTAGACCGTCATCGGGAACATCTCGGTCTGCCCGCTGCCCAGCGCGAAACGAGGGCAGAATTCCTGCATCAGGCGGCGCAGCAGCTCGGGCGCCATCGGAGCCATGGCGTATATCGCCAGGCGCAGCGCGGAGAGGTCGTGTTCCGCGCGCGCAGGATGCAGAAGCATTGCGCCATACATCGCCGGCAGGGCGGCCACCAGCGTGACGCGCTCGCGCGCCAAAGTCGCCAGCACGGCGGCCGGATCGAAGCTGCGCGAGAGCGATATCGCGGCGCCGCACGCCAGTCCCGCTGCGGCCATGCTGAACTGGGCGCAGTGGAATAGCGGCAGGATGGCGGACAGCACGTCATTCGGAACGATCGATACGGTCACCGCGTTCGACATCACGGCCGACAGCACCGAACGGTGCGAGTGCATTGCGCCTTTCGGATGGCCGGTGGTGCCGCTGGTGTACATGATCATGGCCAGCGCGTGTTCGTCGATGTCCAGCGCCGGCGGGGTTGCCGGCTGGCCGATGAGCGCCTCGGTCAGCGTGCCTGCGCCCTGGGCGCCCGGGCCGCAGCGCAGTAGCGGCACACCCAGCGCGGGCAACGCGGCGCGCCAGGCGGGATGCGCGCCAAGCTGCGCGTCCACCACCAGCAGGCGCGCTTCCGCGTGCTGCACGATGTAGGCGACTTCGGTCGGCGACAGCATGGCGTTGACCGGCACCCATACCAGCCCCGCCTTCATGATGCCGAACGAGGCCACCACGAAGTCCATGGAATTGGGACTGAGCATGGCTACCTTGTCGCCGGGCTGCAGGCCGCTGGCGAGCAGATAGTGCGCAAAGCGGTTGCTGTCCTCGTCCAGCTGGGCGTAAGGCATGCGGCGGCCATGTTCCAGCAGCGCCGGTGCCGCGCCATTGCGGCGCGCGCTGCGCGAAACCACATTGCCCAGGGTCTCCTGCATGCGATCAGTCATGGCCTGCCTCCACGAACAGGTCGATCATCGGCTCTACGCCCGGCGTCACCTGGTACTGTGAAAAATCGGTCATGCCGCTGCCGCGCAGGACTTGCTCGTCGATGAAGAAGTTGCCGGTCGTCGTGCGGCTATCCTTCGTCAGTATCAGGTGGGCGGCATCGGCCATGATTTCCGGCGTGCGGCCGTACTGGGCGCCGCCGGGCAGGGCGACATTGAGGGCGGCCGTTGCGATGACGGTGCGCGGCCACAGCGAATTGACCCCGACCCCTTCCTCTGCTAGCTGGGCGGCCAGGCCGTGCACGATCATGCTCATCGCGTATTTCGACGTGGTGTAGGCGGCGTGGCGGGCGAACCATTTCGGGTTCATGTCGATCGGCGGCGACAGCGTCAGGATGTGCGGGTTGCTGGCTTCCAGAAGATGCGGCAGGCAGTGCTTGGCGCAGGCGAAGGTGCCGCGTACGTTGATGTCCATCATCAGGTCGTAGCGTTTCATCGACGTGCTTTGCGCGTTGGTCAGGCTGATGGCGCTGGCATTGTTGACCAGTATGTCAATGCCGCCGAACTCCGCGACGCCGCGTTCGATGGCGGCAATGACCTGCTCCTCCTCCCGGATATCGACCTGCAGCGGCAGCGCATTGCCGCCGGCGGCGCGGATTTCCTCGGCGGCGGAGTAGATGGTTCCGGGCAAACGCGGATCGGGTTCGGTGGTCTTGGCGGCGATGATCACGTTCGCGCCGTCGCGCGCCGCGCGCAAGGCGATCGCCTTGCCGATGCCCCGGCTGGCGCCGGTGATGAACAGGGTCTTGCCTTGCAGCGTAGTCATGGGTTCTCCGTCAGGGGGTGATTTCCAACAGCAGCTGTCCGGTCGCCACTTGCGTGCCGAGGGCGGTGGCGAGCAGCGCCACCTTGCCGTCGCGCGTGGCGAGCATATTGTGTTCCATCTTCATCGCTTCCAGCGCCAGCAATGGCTGGCCGATGCTCACTTGTTGGCCTTCGCGCACGTGCAGAGCGACCACGCGGCCGTTCATTGGCGCGGCGATGCGGCCGTCGGCGGCGCCGTTGCCCGCTCCTTGCGGCGCTGCGTCGCCCAGGTCGTCCAGCATATGTTCTCTGCCGTCCAGCAGGAAGAACAGGCGGGCGCCGTCGGCGGCGAAATGCAGTGTCGCGGGCTGGCCGTCGAGGGATAGCAGCACGGTGCCGTCGCCGGCTTCGGCCACTTCGACGCGCATCGACACCGCGCTGCCTTCGCTGGTGATGTGCCAGGCGTTGCGGCCGTCGGCGCTGGCGCGGGCCTGGTGCGCGGCGCCATCCAGCGTGAAGCGCAAAGCTTGGGCATGGGCATGGCTGGAGCTCCAGCCGTGCAGCTCGGCCGGGTAGCGGCGCGGGTGGCGCTGCGAACGGTGCCAGGCCAGCAGCGCGCTGGCCGCCTGCGAGCTGCGGCCAGTCGCGGTGGCGCTGCCGCGCCGCCCGGGCGGCAGGTATTGGGCGATAAAGCCGGTGGTCGCACGGCCGGCGCGGAATTCGGGGTGCGCCAGGCATTGCGCCAGGAAGGGGCGGTTGCTGGGCAGTCCAAGCAGCACGCATTCGTCCAGCGCGCGCCGCAACTGGCGCAGCGCGTCGGCACGGTCGCGGCCATGGGCCACCAGCTTGGCCAGCATGGAGTCGTAGTAGGGCGGCACCTGCACCCCGTCGGCCAGCGCGTGGTCGCTACGCACGCCGAACGGCGCCGCCCAGCGCCATACTTTTCCGCTTTGCGGCAGGAAGTCCTGCTGCGGGTCTTCCGCGCACAGACGCACTTCGATGGCATGCCCGCCGGCTGCGCGGCGCGCATCGAGTTCGCACTGCGCCTGCGGCAGCGGCGCACCTGCCGCCACCAGCAGCTGCCATTCGACCAGGTCGATGCCGGTGATGGCTTCCGTCACCGCATGTTCGACCTGCAGGCGCGTGTTCATCTCCATGAAATAGAATTCGCCGTCGCCATCGAGCAGGAATTCCAGCGTGCCGGCGCCCACATAGCCGATGGCGCGTGCCGCCGCCACGGCCACCGCGCCCATGCGCTCGCGCAGCTCCGGCGTCACGGCCGGGGAGGGCGATTCTTCGATCAGCTTCTGGTGCCGCCGCTGCACCGAGCAATCGCGTTCGCCCATGTGCACCACGTTGCCGTGGCTGTCGGCGAAGAGCTGGATCTCGATGTGGCGCGGTTCGATAACGGCGCGCTCCAGGATCACGTCCGCGCTGCCGAAGGCGTGCAGCGCTTCGGAGCGGGCAGCCGCCAGCGCGGCGCTGAATGCGCCCGGGTCGTCCACCCGGCGCATGCCGCGCCCGCCGCCGCCGGCGGCAGCCTTGATCATCACCGGGTAGCCGATGCGCTGCGCTTCCGCCGCCATGCGCTCGCTCGACTGGTCTTCGCCGTGGTAGCCAGGCACGCAGGGCACGCCGGCCTCCAGCATCAGGCGCTTGGCGCCGGCCTTGTTGCCCATGGCTTCGATAGCTGCCGGCGGCGGACCGATGAAAACCAGGCCCGCGTCGGCGCAGGCCTGGGCGAAATCGGCGCGTTCGGCCAGGAAGCCGTAGCCGGGGTGCACGGCGCCGGCGCCGCTGGCCTGCGCGGCGGCGAGCAGCGCCGGGATGTTCAGGTAGGACTCGCCCGGCGCGGGGCCGCCGATGCGCAGCGCCGCATGCGCGCCACCGGCTGCGCCGGTTGCATCGGCGGCGCAGTGCGGGGCGCCGGCGTCGGCGTCGGAATGTACCGCCACGCAGCGGTAGCCCATGCGCCGCGCCGTACGCATCACGCGCAGCGCAATCTCGCCGCGGTTGGCGACCAGGATGGTGTCGAAGGCGTTCACGCTTTGCGGCCCGGCAGGATGTCCATGTATTTGCAGATGATGCCCAGCATGACCTCGTCGGCGCCGCCGCCAATCGAGGTCAGGCGCCCGTCGCGGTAGAACTGCGACACCGGGTTTTCCAGCGTGAAGCCCATGCCGCCCCAGAACTGCATGCAGCCGTCGGTGATCTGGCGCGCCAGGCGGCCGGCCTTGAGCTTGGCCATCGACGCCAGTTCGGTAACATCGGCGCCGCCGATGTACATGCCGCAGGCGCGGTAGGTCAGGGCGCGCAGCGATTCGAGCTCGGTCTGCATCTCGGCCAGCTTGAAGTGCACCCACTGGTTATCCAGCACGCTGGCGCCGAAGATCTTGCGCTCGCGCGTGTATTCGATGGTGGCGTCGATGCAGTTCTGCATCTGCTGCACGATATTGGCCGCGCACCACAGGCGTTCTTCCTGGAATTGCAGCATCTGGTAGGTGAAGCCCTTGTCCTCCTCGCCCACCAGGTAGCGCTGCGGCACCCGCACTTCGTCGAAGTGGATCAGGCCCGTGTCGGAGGAATTCATGCCGATCTTGCGGATCTTCTGGCCCACGCTGACGCCCGGCGTATCCATCGGCACGATGATCAGCGACTTGTTGCGGTGCGCCGGGCCGTCGCCGGTAGTGGCCAGCAGGCACATCCAGTCGGCCTGCAGGCTGTTGGTGATCCACATCTTGCTGCCGTTGATGATGTAGTCGCCGCCGTCCTTGCGCGCCGTGGTGCGGATGGCCGCCACGTCGGAGCCGGCGCCCGGTTCCGACACGCCGACGCAGGCCACCGCCTCGCCGGTAATCGCCGGCGCCAGGAATTCGCGCCGCAGCGCGTCCGAGCCGAAGCGCGAGAGCGCCGGCGTCGCCATGTCGGTCTGCACGCCGATCGCCATCGGCACCCCGCCGCAGCGGATGTGGCCCAGTGCTTCGGCCATCGCCATCGAGTAGGAGTAGTCCAGTCCCAGGCCGCCGAATTCGGCCGGCTTGGATACGCCCAGCATGCCCAGTGCGCCCAGCTTGCGGAACACTTCCTTGGCAGGGAAGATCTCGGCGGCCTCCCATTCGTCGACAAAAGGATTGATGTCGGTGTCGATGAAGCGTTTCAGGTTGCGCTGCAGTTCAAGGTGTTCGTGGCTGTATTCCATAGGTTCTCCAATCATGGTCGGGCGACGCCGAATTGCACCGGCCGCAGCTCGCGCCGGCGCGCTTCCTCGCACACTGCCAGCACGCAGGCCAGCACCTTGCGCGTGTCGCGCGGGTCGATGACGCCGTCGTCCAGCAGGCGTCCGGATGTCGTAAAAACGTCGGTCTGGCGCTCGAAGGTTTCCACCACGCGTGCGCGCATGGCGGCAATCGCCTCGCGGTCGATTTCCTGTCCTTTGCGCCGCATGCTGCCTTCCATCACGATGGCCATCGTGGTGGCTGCCTGCTCGGCGCCCATCACGGCGGTGCGCGCATTGGGCCAGCTGAAACAGAAGTCCGGCATGAAGCCGCGCCCGGACATGCCGTAATTGCCGGCGCCAAACGATGCGCCGCAATGCAGGGTAATGCGCGGCACGTTGGCGTTGGCCAGCGCCTGGATCATTTTCGAGCCGTGCTTGATCATGCCCGCCTGCTCGTAGGCTTTGCCGACCATGAAGCCGGTGGTGTTCTGCAGGAACAGCAGCGGGGTGCCGGACTGGCAGCACAGCTGGATGAAGTGCGCCGCCTTGGTGGCGCCGGCCGGATCGAGCGGGCCGTTGTTGGTGATGATGCCGACCGCCATGCCGCAGATGGCCGCATGGCCGGTCACCGTGGCCGCGCCGTAGCCGGGCTTGAACTCCAGGAAGGCCGAGCCGTCCACGATGCGCGCGATCACTTCGCGCATGTCGAGCGGCTTGCGCTGGTCGCATGGCGCGATGCCGAGCAGTTCCGCCGCCGCATGGCGCGGCGCCTCGTACGGTGCGCCGCCCGCCGCCGGCGCGGCGTTCCAGCCCAGGCTTGCCACCAGTTCGCGCGTGATGCGCAGCGCATCGGCGTCGTCTTCGGCCAGGTAGTCGGCCAGGCCGGACAGCGTGGCGTGCATCTCCGCGCCGCCCAGTTCTTCCTCGCTGGCGATTTCGCCGGTGGCCGCCTTCAGCAGCGGCGGCCCGGCCAGGAACGCCTTGGCGCGCTCGCGCACCATCACCACGTAGTCGGACAGGCCCGGCATGTAGGCGCCGCCCGCGGTGCTGGAGCCGTGCACCACGCTGATCACCGGCAGTCCCGCCGCCGACAGGCGCGCCAGCCAGTAGAAGCCGCTGCCGCCGTGGATGAAGGTCTCGACCTTGTAGTCCAGCAGGTTGGCGCCCGCGCATTCGACCAGGTGGATGAAGGGCAGCTTCTGCGCCAGCGCCACCTGCTGCAGGCGCTGGAACTTCTCGATCCCCATCGGCTGTACGGCGCCGGCATCGATGCCGGAATCGTCGGCCACCACCATGCAGCGCACGCCGCTGACAAAGCCGATGCCGCCCACCAGGCCGCCGCCCGGCACCGAGCGCTCGGGATCGGGATGGTCCAGGCAGTAGCCGGCCAGCGTGGCCATTTCCAGGAACGGTGCGCCGGCATCGAGCAGGGCGCCCAGGCGTTCGCGCGGCAGCAGCTGGCCGCGCTTGGCAAACAGCGGCGCCGAGGCTGCCGATTTGTCGCGGCTACGCGCTTCCAGCTGGCGCAGGCGCGCCAGCTGCGCCTCCAGCGCCGCGCTGTTGGCCTGGAAGGCTGCGCCCTGCGCCGGCACGCGGCTTTCGAGCGCCGGCATTATCCGCCCTCCAGTACGCGCGGCGTGGCCGCCAGGTGGAAACCGTTGAAGGGCGCCGTGGCGCCGGCCTGGCGCGGCGCGGGCATCGGCATGCCAGGCCGCACATTCGGCCGGCCGCCGTCGACGCGCAAGGTGCTGCCGGTGATGAAGGCCGCCGCGTCGGACAGCAGGAAGGTGATGGCCGCCGCCACTTCCGATTCGGTGCCGAAGCGGTGCAGCGGCACCGTGCGCGGGAAGACGCGGATGGTGTCGCGCATTTGCGGCGGATACTGGTCCATGCCGGAGGAGGCGATGTAGCCCGGCGCCACGGCGTTCACCCGCACGCCGTACTGCGCCCACTCGAAAGCTGCCGTCTCGGTCAGGCTCACCATGCCGGCGCGCGCCGCGCCCGAGTGGCCCATGTTCGGCATGCTGCCAAACATGTCGGCCGCGATATTGACGATGGCGCCGCCATGCTCGGCCATGCTCTGGTTCAGGCACTCGCGCGCCAGCAGGAAGCCGCCGGTGAGGTTGGTCTGGACCACCGCTTCCCAGCCCTTTTGCGAGATCTCGCGCAGCGGCGCCGGGAACTGGCCGCCGGCGTTGTTGACCAGGCCGTGCAGCGGGCCGTGTGCGGCCACCATCTGCGCCACCAGCTCGCGCACGGCCTCTTCGCTGCGGATATTGCAGGAGTAGCCGTGGGCAGCGCCGCCGGCGCCGGCAATCTCGGCGCGCACGGCATCGAGCTTGGCGCTGTCGCGCCCCACCAGCAGCACGCGCGCTCCCAGCGCCGCCAGTTCGTGCGCGGTGCAGCGCCCGATGCCGCTGCCACCGCCCGTCACCACGATGGCGCGGCCCTCGAACAGGCCGGGTTTGAAGATCGATTGGTACATTGCACTTCCTTTCAGGACCAGCCGAGCTGGCGCGCGGCCAGGTCGTTGAGGATTTCTTCGGCGCCGCCGCCGATCATATACACCTTGGCGTCGCGGTACGCGCGCTCGGCCACCGTGCCGCGCATGAAGCCCATGCCGCCCAGGATCTGCACCGCTTCGCCGGCGCAGGCCTGCATGGTTTGCGCCGCGAAGTTCTTCAGCATGCACACTTGCGCCACGTCCTGCCCTCCCGCATCCATGCGCGCGACCACACTGTCGATGAAGGCGCGCGTGGCCTCGATGCGGGTCGCCATGCCCACCAGTTTGTGGCGCACGGCCTGGTGCTGCACCAGCGCTTTGCCGAAGGTCTTGCGCTGCTGCGCCCATTGCAGCGCTTCATCGAGGCAGGCTTGCGCCAGGTAGCAGGCGTGCATGGCCAGCATCAGGCGTTCATCGTTGAAGTTGCGCATCAGGAGCGTGAAGCCGGCATTTTCGGCGCCCAGCAGGTTGGCGGCCGGCACGCGGCAATGGTCGAAATGCAGTTCGGCCGTGTCGGAGCACCACCAGCCCATCTTCTTCAGCGGTGTAGGCGTCAGCCCCGGCGTGTCGCCGGGCACCAGCAGGACGCTCACCCCGGCCGCGCCGCTGCCTTGGCCGCCGGTGCGCACGGCCAGCGTGATCCAGTCGGCGCGCATGCCGGAGGTGATGAAGGTCTTGCTGCCGTTGACGATGTAATGGTCGCCGTCGCGCTCCGCCGTTGCCGCCAGGCTGGCCACGTCGGAGCCGCCGCCCGGCTCCGTCACGGCCAGGGCGCTGATCGTCGCGCCGGAGAAGATGCCGGGCAGCACGCGCGCGCGCAGTTCGGCAGAGCCGCCATGCACGATCGGCGGCGTGCCGATGCGATGGCTGAACAGGGATGCCAGCAGGCCGCCGCAGGCGGTGCGGCATAGTTCCTCGTTCAGCACCTGCAACTGGCGGTAGCTGGCGGGGATGCCGCCGTCGGCCTCCGGGAAGCCCAGGGCCAGCAGGCCCAGTGCGCCGGCTTGCTGATAAAGGGCGCGCGGGAAGGTGCCGGCTTCTTCCCAGTCGTTGACGTGGGGGCGCAGCTCCTGCTCGACGAAACGGCGCACGGTGGCGCGCAAGGCTTCTTCCATCATGTTCTCCGGCTGGTGAAATCCGGCGGCACCGCGACTGGCATCGCCAGCAGCCATTGCGCCATGCCCTTGCCAAGCGGATCGTGGCGCAGTGACGCCATGCCGCCGCCGCCCAGCGCCTGCTCGCAGACGAAGTTGAAGGCGTGGATGCCGGGCAGTTCGTAGCGCCTCACAGGGCCGCTTACCTTGTCCGCCAGGTGCGCGGCCACCGCTTCCGGCGTCAGTTGCTCGCGCAGCAAAGGCAGGTCTCCAGGATGGCGCGCGATGACGCCGATATTCGAGGTATCGCCCTTATCGCCGCTGCGCGCCCAGGCCAGCTCAATCAACGGCACCATGCGCCACCCCTCACGCGGTAGAGCTCGTGTCACACCCTCGCCCCTAGGGGCAACCCCAAGGTGTGACACGGGCTCGGCCGTAGCGGCAGTGCCGGGCGGGATTGCGGGGCGCGCTTGCTCGCCATCGGGCAGGTGCACCACGGGCTGGATGCGGTTTTTGTCGAGCAGGAAGGAGAATTGTTTGATGGCGGGCGAGACGGAGGGGCGGCCGCCGAAACCGGTGGTGCCGGGTGCCCACGAAGTGCCGGCGGGGGCGATCTCGCGCGTGAAACTTTCGAGCGCGGCGCGCTGCGGGTGGGCTACCGCCAGCCACATGACCGCCTGGCCGAAGCCTTCTTGCGCGCCGAGGATGTCGATGTGCGTGGCGGAATAGTCGGCCAGTCCGGCGCGGGCGAACATGGCCCGGGTCCGCGTCAGGATGGCTTCGGCGCTGCGGCGCGCCTTGCGGCCTGCGTCGTGGCCGACGATGGTCAGTTGCGCGGCGCTGCGAAAGCCGTCGGCGTAGGTGGCGCTGACCTTGTAGGTCGGCGTAGGCGCGTGGCCGCGCGCGCCTTGCACCAGCACGCGCTGCGGGCCCGCTGGCTCCAGCGTGACGCCGGTGAAATCGCACACCACGTCAGGCAGCAGGTAGTGCGCCGGGTCGCCGATTTCATAGAGCAGCTGTTCGGCCGCCGCGGCTGGCGATACCAGCCCGCCGCTGCTTTCTGGCTTGCCCAGCACGAAGCTGCCGTCGGCGCGGCATTCCACCACGGGATAGCCGCTGTTGGCCCAATCGGGTACGTCTTCCCAGTCGGTGAACAGGCCGCCGCTGCCCTGGCAGCCGCATTCGATCAAGTGGCCAGCCAGGCTGCCGGCGGCGAGCAGGTCGTAATCGCCGGCGGCCCAGCCGAATTCGTGCATCAGGGCGCCCAGCGTCACGGCGCTGTCGACGCAGCGGCCGGTGATCACCACGTCGGCGCCGGAATCGAGTGCGGCCTTGACCGGCAGTGCGCCAAGGTAGGCGTTGGCGCTCAGCACCGTGGCTGGCAGGGGCAGGCCTTCCGCGCGCAAGCCGGGCAGCAAGGCTGACACGTCGTCGCCTTCCACCACGGCGATGCGCGGCGCCAGTCCCTGTTCCGCCGCCAGCGCGCGCAGTGCGGCGGCGCAGCCTTGCGGGTTGATGCCGCCGGCGTTGGCCACGATGCGCACGCCGCGTGCCAGCGCGTCGGCCAGCACGTCGCGCATGACGTCGATGAAGTCGGTGGCGTAGCCCAACTCCGGCTGCTTGCGGCGCGCCGCCGCCAGCAGCGACATGGTCAGTTCGGCCAGGTAATCGAAAACGAGGTAATCGAGGTCGCCGCCGTCGAGCAGCTGGCGCGGGCCGAGGGCGCTGTCGCCCCAGAAGCCAGCCGCCCCTCCGATCCGGACATGGTTCCTGCCTGCGCGCACCCTGCCTCCTTTATTAAATCATGCGATTGAATAATTAAGGATACCTCGGAAAAGCGCGGGCGTGCAAGGAAAAAGCCCCGGCTGCCGCCAGAGGCGGGGCCGGGGCTGGCGCGTCAGCTTAGCCGACGCCAGGTGCTTAAGGCACCAGGTTGAAGTTGACGTTGATGGCGTTGGCGACATTGAGGTCGACCGCGGCATTGGACAGCGTGGTGTAGCCGGTGGCCGAGGCATCGACCTTGTACATGCCGGTGGCCGGGATGGTGCCGGCGCTGGAGAAGGCCAGCGGCAGGGTGGCGCTATAGGCAGCGTATTGCGGCGCGGCCAGCGGCAACTTGGCGATGCTGTAAGCGCCGGTGCTCAGGTCCGCATTGGTGTAGCGCAGGGTCACGGTCGGGCCGCCGGTAATGGCTTGCTTGGCCGAGACCAGGGCCGATTCGGTGGCGCTGGCCGGGGTCAGCGTGGCGGTGCCGCTGATCGATCCCATCAGGCTGGTGGCCGGCAGGGTGAACGGGGCGCCGGTGGTGCTGATCGGCACCATGGCAGTGGTGGAAGTCACCGGTACGCCGCCCACCACGTAGGCCGCATGGGTATTCGAGGTGATGACCACGTCGTAGTTACCGAGAGGCAGGCGTGGCAGCACGAATTCGCCGGTGGCGCTTGGCACCGTCGCGGCCACCACGGCGCCGTTTTGCTGGGCGCTGACGGTAATGCCGTCGGACAGCAGCGGCACGGCGACGAAGCCGCTGATGCCGTTCAGGGCAGTCGGGATCACCTTGACCACCGGTTTCAGCGCGTACTTGCCATTGCCCTTGGTGACGATGGATTTGCAGGCGTCGAAGTCCATCACCAGGTCATAGCGCTGGCCCGCTTCCACCGTGAAGTCGGCGTTCATCTTGATGCCGCTTTGTACCGCGCTCGGGGTGTCGAGCGAGATCTCGGTGGTGGTGCCGCTCAGGACCACGGAGTTGGCAGTCGCGTTGCCGGTGTTCGGGTCCAGCACCAGGCGTACCTGGTTGTAGCGGCCTGCCGCCAGCGCGGTCTGGCCCAGCGCGTCCAGGGTGCCGTTGGTCAGGTTCAGCAGGTTGATTTTCTTCCCTGGCGAGAGGGTGATATCGGTCCAGCCGCTATCGGTGTCGCTGGCGGTGGCGCTGGTGTTGACGCGGACCTTGTTGACCGTCACGTTGACGGCATCGAAGCCGCAGGCCGGAGCGTCGGTAATCGAGACGCCCAGGGTGCCCATGGTCTGGGTGGGTGGGGCGTCGCCACCGCCACCGCCGCCGCCGCAGGCAGCGAGCAGGAGGGATGTCAGCGCGAGTGGGAGCAGGGAGACTTTGGAGTTCATGGTAGTGCCTCTCGTAATAGTTATTGGTGCTCTTCCATTATCGGAAGCGAGAGGAAAAACCCAATGTGCGATTACCCACATAGTAACGAATTGTTACACTTGCAGATCAAAAGTCACTCTGCAGCAAGGGCTGTGTTGCATGTGGAACACAGCCCTCCTTGCGACGCACTGTTTTACCGGCAGTTAATTACCGGCAGTTAATTATCGGCAGTTAACGTTCCATGCGGTGAGTTCCGCGCGCGACGGCCGCACCGTGATCTCGACTTTGCTGCCGATATCGCTTTCATAGCCAAGCAGGAACATGCCGTCGGTGCTGCGGCCCAGGGCGCGCAACTGGAAGCTGCGCGAACGGGTCGGTGCGCAACTGGTATTGCCGGCCATGAGCAGGCGCGCGCGCTGCAGCAGTTCGCCCTGGGCCTGGATCAGGCGCAGCATGTCGATTTCGGCCAGCGGTGCGCGCAGTTCGACCATTGTGGCCGGCGGCATGCCGCAGCTGGTGGTGTGGTGGATCCAGACATGCTGGCTGCTGTCGGCCCGCCAGCTATCGTCGGCCTGCTGCGTGTAGCGGGTGCGCGTGACGCGGCACAGCGGCAGTACCAGGCGCACCGGCGGTGCATCGGTGGTAGCGCTGGCAATCCACCTGCTGCCATCGCTTGCGCGCTCCAGGCGCAGCGGCGGCACGGGCGTGCCCGGCGCGCTGCGCTGCATGAATTGTTCGAACGAGCGCTGCTCGGCCAGCGTCGGCGCGCGCGCAGCAGGGCCTGGCCCGGCCATCGCCGTTGCCGCCTGCGCGGCCATCGCCGCCAGGAATACTACATATCGCATCCGGTCTCCTTTCAATGCGCATCGATTATAGATATAATCCGCTCGCTGCCGAAAGGTGGCACACGCTAGGGGTCCTGTGCGCTCAGTTTCATATTGAGCTGCGCGGGTGAGAAATACCCTCCGAACCTGATCTGGATAATGCCAGCGAAGGGAAGCTTCAGGATACGCAGCGGCTGCGCCACGCACGGCGCAACTGCACGCGCAGCCTAACCTCCTTTGCTGGCTCCTGCGCCAACAAAGGAGCCAAAATGAACGCCAATCCAACTTTCCTCGCCGCCCAGGCAGAGGTCGACTCCGCAGCTGTTACCCCGCTGCCGAATTCCCGCAAAATCTATGTGACCGGCAGCCGCGCCGACCTGCGCGTGCCGATGCGCGAGATCAGCCTGTCCGGCGACAATGCGCCGGTCACCGTGTACGACTGTTCCGGGCCTTACAGCGACCCGGACGAAACGATCGACATCCGCAAGGGCCTCGGCACGCCGCGCGCGGCCTGGATCGCCGAGCGCAGCGACACCGAGCTGCTGGCCGGCCCGACTTCCGACTATGGCCGCCAGCGCCTGGCCGATGAAAAGCTCGATGCGCTGCGCTTCGAACTGCACCGCCAGCCGCGCCGCGCGCAAGCCGGCCGCAACGTGAGCCAGATGCACTACGCGCGCCAAGGCATCGTCACGCCGGAAATGGAATACGTGGCGATCCGGGAAAACCTGCGCCGCAAGGAATACCTGGCCGGCCTGCGCACCCAGGGCGAGAAAGGCCAGCGCATGGCCGACCTGCTGGGCCGCCAGCACCGTGGCGAGTCCTTCGGCGCCGCCATCCCGGAAGAAATCACGCCTGAATTCGTGCGCGACGAGATTGCCCGCGGCCGCGCCATCATCCCGGCCAATATCAACCACCCGGAACTGGAGCCGATGATCATCGGCCGCAATTTCCTGGTCAAGATCAACGCCAATATCGGCAACTCCGCCGTCACGTCCTCCATCGGCGAGGAAGTGGAGAAGATGACCTGGGCCATTCGCTGGGGCGGCGACACCGTGATGGACCTGTCCACCGGCAAGCATATCCACGAGACGCGCGAATGGATCGTGCGCAATTCGCCGGTGCCGATCGGCACGGTGCCGATCTACCAGGCGCTGGAGAAGGTCAACGGCAAGGCCGAAGACCTGACCTGGGAAATCTTCCGCGACACCCTGATCGAACAGGCGGAGCAGGGCGTCGACTATTTCACCATCCACGCCGGCGTGCTGCTGCGCTACGTGCCGCTGACGGCCAACCGCATGACCGGCATCGTCTCGCGCGGCGGTTCGATCATGGCCAAGTGGTGCCTGGCCCACCACAAGGAAAACTTCCTGTACACGCACTTCGAAGACATCTGCGACATCATGAAAGCCTACGACGTGAGCTTCTCGCTGGGCGACGGCTTGCGTCCCGGCTCGGTGTGGGATGCCAACGATGCGGCGCAGCTGGGCGAACTGAAAACCCTGGGCGAACTGACCCAGGTCGCCTGGAAGCACGACGTGCAGGTGATGATCGAGGGCCCGGGCCACGTGCCGATGCAGCTCATTAAAGAGAACATGGACCTGCAGCTGGAGCAGTGCAGCGAAGCGCCGTTCTACACCCTAGGCCCCTTGACCACCGATATCGCGCCCGGCTACGACCATATCACCTCCGGCATCGGCGCCGCGCAGATCGGCTGGTACGGCACCGCCATGCTGTGCTACGTGACGCCGAAAGAGCACCTTGGCCTGCCGAACAAGGCCGACGTCAAGGAAGGCATCATCACCTACAAGATCGCGGCACACGCGGCCGACCTGGCAAAAGGCCATCCGGGCGCGCAGATCCGCGACAACGCGCTGTCGCTGGCGCGCTTCGAGTTCCGCTGGGAAGACCAGTTCAACCTGGGCCTGGATCCGGACCGCGCGCGCGAATTCCACGACGAGACCCTGCCGAAGGATTCGGCCAAGGTGGCGCACTTCTGCTCCATGTGCGGCCCGCATTTCTGCTCGATGAAGATCACGCAGGAAGTGCGCGAGTTCGCGGCCAAGGGCATGCAGGAAAAGTCGATCGAGTTCGTCAAGGGCGGTGCCAGCATCTACCGCGAGCAGGCATGATCGAGATTGAACTGAACGGTGCGCCGCACGCGGTGCCGCCGCGGCAGACGCTGGAGGCGCTGATCGATGCGCTGGAACTGACAGGGCAGGCGCTGGCGCTGGCGGTCAACCGCCAGGTGGTGCCGCGCCAGCGCTGGCCGCAGGTCGCACTGAACCAAAACGACAAAGTAGATATCGTCCGCGCCATCGGCGGGGGCTGAAAAGGGGAGACGGCAAATGCAAGACAAACCATTGCTCATCGCGGGCAAGCAATACAGCTCGCGCCTGCTGGTCGGCAGCGGCAAGTACAAGGACTTGGCGCAAACCCGCGAAGCCACGCTGGCGGCGGGCGCGGACATCATCACGGTGGCGATTCGCCGCGTCAACATCGGCCAGGACCCGCACGCGCCAAGCTTGCTGGACTACGTGCCGCCGCATGAATTCACCATCCTGCCGAATACGGCCGGCTGCTACACGGCGAAGGATGCGGTGTACACGCTGCAGATGGCGCGCGAACTGCTGAACGGCCACAAACTGGTCAAGCTGGAAGTGCTGGGCGACGAGAAGACCCTGTTCCCCAACATGCCGGAAACCCTGGTCGCTGCGCGCGAACTGGTGAAGGACGGCTTCGATGTGATGGTCTACTGCAGCGACGACCCGATCCAGGCGCGCATGCTGGAAGATATCGGCTGCTGCGCGGTGATGCCGCTGGCGTCCCTGATCGGCTCGGGCATGGGCATCCTGAATCCGTGGAACCTGTCGCTGATCATCGAGCAGTCGAACGTGCCGGTGCTGGTCGATGCCGGCGTCGGCACCGCGTCCGATGCGGCCATCGCCATGGAGCTGGGCTGCGACGGTGTGCTGATGAACACCGCCATCGCCGCTGCCGGCGACCCGGTACGCATGGCGCGCGCCATGAAGCTGGGCGTGCAGGCCGGCCGCGAAGCCTTCCTGGCCGGCCGCATGCCGCGCCGTTTCGCCGCCTCGCCGTCGTCGCCGATGGCGGGGAGGCTGGCATGAGCGACCGGCCTTGCGTGCTGGTGTTTTCCGGCGCCGATCCTTCGGGCGGCGCCGGCATGGCGGCCGACATCCAGGCCATCACGGCGATGGGCGCGCATGCGCTGCCGGTGCTGACGGCCATTACGGTGCAGGACAATAACCGGGTGCATGCGGTGATGCCGCTGGCGCCGGAAGTGGTACTGCAGCAGGCGCGCGCGCTGCTGGCGCAGGTGCCGGTGGCGGCGGTGAAGATCGGCATTCCGGGCAGCGCGGAAAATGCGCAAGCCATCGCGATGCTGCTCTGCGAGCTGCGTGCCACGCATCGCGCCGCGGCCGGTGCGGCGCCGGGCTGGGCGCAGCGCCTGTACAGCGATCCGCCGGTGGTGCTCGATCCAGTGCTGCGCAGCGGCCATGGCGATGCGCTGGGGCGCGACGATGCGGTGCAGGCGCTGGCGCCCCTGCTGCCGCTGGCCACGCTGATCATGCCGAATGGCCCCGAGGCCGCGGCCCTGGCCGGCAATGCGGCGCGCTATCGCGCGCCTGTCCGGGCAAGCGCGGCGGCGGCATCCGGCATCGGTGCTGCGGCACGGTCGCCGGTGCCGTCCATGGCTGGTGCGCTGGCTGCGGCGGGTGATGCGCCTGAAGGCGAGGCGGGCGAGGCGGGCGGGGTTGCGCTGGTGGACGCGGCACCAATGGTGGCGCTGGCGGCGCCCGGAGTGCCGCCGGCCTGGCACGGCACCGCGCATGGCGATGCCTTGACCCATGCACGTGCGCTGCGGGCGCTGGGCTGCACCCACGTGCTGGTCACGGGCGGCCACGATGAAGGCAGCGACGTGGTAATCAATCGCTGGCTCGGGCCTGACCGCCAGCAGAACTGGAGCTGGCCGCGCCTGCCGGGCGATTTTCACGGCAGCGGTTGCACCCTGGCCGCCGCCACGGCAGGCCTGCTGGCATTGGGCAACACGATGGCGCAAGCATTGACCAAGGCGCAAGGCTATACCCAGCGCGCACTGGCCGCTTCATACGCGATCGCGCCCGGCCAGCGCATTCCGCAGCGATAAGGAGAAATCATGCAAGGACTTTACCTGGTCACTCCCAATTGGGACGATACCGACAAACTGCTCGAGGTGAGCGAGCAGGCGCTGCGCGCTGGCGTCGCGCTGCTGCAATACCGCCACAAGGACGCTAGTGCGGCGCTGCGGCGCGAGCAGGGCGGGGCGCTGCGCGAGCTTTGCCACAAGTACAGCGTGCCGTTCCTGGTGAACGACCACGTGGCGCTGTGCCGTGAACTGGGCGCCGATGGCGTGCACCTGGGCGGTACCGATGCGCCGCTGGCCGAAGTACGCGCTTCGCTCGGCCCCAACAAGCTGATTGGCGCTTCCTGCTACGGCGAGCTGGCGCGCGCCCAGGCAGCGCAGGCGGCCGGCGCCAGCTACGTGGCATTCGGCGGCTTTTACCCGTCGAAGGTGAAGCAGTACGCCGTCACCACGCAGCCGTCGATCCTGCGCCACGCACGTGAAGTGATCGGTGTGCCGCTGTGCGTGATCGGCGGCATGACGGCGCAAAATGCAGCGCCGCTGGTGGCCGAGGGAGCGCAAATGGTGGCGGCCATCACCAGTGTTTACCTGGCCGATGATGTAGCGGCTGCAGTGCGGGAATTTCAGTCTATAATTTCCCCATTAGCATAACCATAAGGTTGACGCCGATGAACGCCCAGACTCCGCCAAAGCGCCTGATCCTGATCGTCGATGATGACAAGATCCTGACCGAGTTCCTGGGCGAGCTGCTTGCCCGTGCCGGCTACGACACCATGCTGGCGCATTCATCGGACCAGGCCTTGTCCCTGATCGCCGAGCGCGAACCCGACCTGGCCCTGCTCGACATTCACATGCCCGGCATGTCGGGCCTGGAACTGGCCAAGCAGTTGAACCGCAACACCACGGTGCCTTTCATGTTCCTCTCCGGCCGCGGCGACGCCGACGCCGGCAAGCAGGCCGCCGCTTATGGCGCGGTGGGCTTCGTGGTGAAGCCGGTCGACGAGCACCACCTGATGCCGGCTTTTGAAGCCGGCCTGGCGCGCGCCGACGAAATCCGCCAGTTGCGGCGCACTGAAATCAACCTTAATGCAGCACTGGCAGCCGGTCGCGAAACCAGCCTGGCCGTGGGACTGTTGATGTGCAAGTACCAGACCGACCGCAACACCGCCTTCGAAGTGTTGCGCGACCATGCCCGTTCCAGCCGGCGCAAGATCAACGAGGTAGCCGACCAGCTGCTGGCGGCGGAAGAAATGTTGAACGGTTTGCATGCTGCATTTAACTCACGCCTGAAGAAATAAAGCTTTCCGCGGGCCGCGCGCTTGCTTTAGACTATTCCGGTGGGCCCCGACTCGCCCACCGTAATCCCCTTCAGCGGCCGCCCCTCCTTCGCGGCCCGGCAACATCCTTCGGCCCAGCTCCGCCGACCATCCCCTGCAGTGCGGAGAACCGCTTCATGAACATGCCATTTGATTTGCATCCGGCGCCACGGGTGCTGCACGTCGACCACGACGAAGATAGCGCCGTCGTCCTCGCCACCTTGCTGGCGCCTGAAATCCACGTGGTGCACGCATCGAGCTACAGCCAGGCGCAAAGCCAGTTGCAGCAAGGCGAGTTTGCCCTGGTGGTGATCGACCCCGACCTGCCGGACGGCGACGGCCACGCCTTGATCCGCTGCATGCGACAGACCGAGCAGAACACCCCGGTGCTGCTGTATTCGGGCAGCCAGCCGATGCTGCATCACCAGGCCCACGCCTTCCTGCCCAAGCCCTGGACTTCGCCGCGCCAGCTCTGGCGCACCGTGTCGCACATGCTGGGACTGGAGTCCACGCTGGCTGTCAGGAGTTAGGCTATGCTGTCGTCTTTATCAGTTTTGGAGTACCGGGATGAAGACGAGAGCAGCTGTGGCATGGAAGGCGGGAGCGCCGCTGACCATTGAAGAGGTGGACCTGGATGGCCCGCGCGCGGGCGAGGTGCTGGTGGAGATCAAGGCCACCGGTATTTGCCATACCGACCACTACACCCTGTCCGGCGCCGATCCGGAAGGGCTGTTCCCGGCCATCCTTGGCCACGAAGGCGCAGGCGTAGTGGTTGACGTCGGGCCGGGCGTCACTTCGCTCAGGAAAGACGACCATGTGATCCCGCTGTACACGCCGGAATGCCGCCAGTGCAAATTCTGCCTGTCGCGCAAGACCAACCTGTGCCAGGCGATCCGCTCGACCCAGGGCAAGGGCCTGATGCCGGACGGCTCCAGCCGCTTCTCGCTGGACGGCAAGCCGCTGTTCCACTACATGGGCACCTCCACCTTCTCCAACTACATCGTGGTGCCGGAGATTGCGCTGGCCAAGATCCGTCCCGACGCGCCGTTCGACAAGGTATGCTACATCGGCTGCGGCGTCACCACCGGCGTGGGCGCCGTGCTGTTCACTGCCAAGGTGGAAGCTGGTGCGAACGTGGTGGTGTTCGGCCTGGGCGGCATTGGCCTGAACGTGATCCAGGCGGCCAGGATGGTGGGCGCCGACAAGATCATCGGCGTCGACATCAACCCGGCGCGCGAAGCGATGGCGCGCCAGTTCGGCATGACCCACTTCATCAATCCGCGCGGCGTCGAGAACGTGGTGGACGCCATCGTGCAACTGACCGACGGCGGCGCCGATTACAGCTTCGAGTGCGTCGGCAATACGCAGCTGATGCGCCAGGCGCTTGAGTGCTGCCACAAAGGCTGGGGCAAATCGATTGTGATCGGCGTGGCGGCGGCAGGGCAGGAGATTTCGACCCGTCCGTTCCAGCTGGTCACCGGCCGCCACTGGCTCGGCTCCGCTTTCGGCGGCGCGCGCGGCCGCACCGACGTGCCGAAGATCGTGGACTGGTATATGGAAGGCAAGCTCAAAATCGATGAGCTGATCACCCACACCCTGCCGCTGGAACGCATCAACGAAGGCTTCGACCTGATGGAACGCGGCGAATCGATCCGCTCCGTGGTCGTGTATTAAGCATCCTGGGCGGCGAATTGCGCCGCCTGTCGCAAATCCCGCGCCGCGCTGCCGGCGCGCGGCTACATTGGCTCCTGAGCGCTTGCATCCGCATCTAGACAAAAAGTTCTAGACACAAAGATCTAGATCATTTAATCTAGTTTGCAAGGACACCATCAAACCGGAGCCGCCTGCCATGAGCAACCTGCTGAACGCCGTCATCCCCGCCCTGGGCTGGTCCCTGCTGCACTTTCTGTGGCAAGGCCTGCTGATCGGCTGCGTCGCGGCATTGCTCCTGCACGCCCTGCGCAATGCCCGGCCGCAAGCGCGTTACCTGGTCGCCTGCACCGCCTTGCTGATGTGCGCCGCACTCCCGCTGGCCCATTTCGCATGGCGCCTGGCCGACGCAGCCGACACCGGCTACGTACTGCCCGCCCCACTGGAAGCCACCGCCATCGCCGCCATCCCCGGCGTAGCAGGCGGGCAGGGCGGCGAAGCAGCGCTGGTCGACATTGATGCCATGGCATCCTGGGAATACCTGCTGCGCCGCCAGATGCCCTGGCTGGTGCTGCTGTGGGCCGCCGGCGCTGCGCTGATGACGCTGCGCCTGTCGCTTGGCCTGCAATGGGTGCGCACCCGCACCCTGCCCAATCATTACCACGCCGACGCCAGCTGGCAGGCACGCACCACCGCGCTGGCGCAGCGCATGGGCATTCGGCGCCTGGTGCGACTCGGCGTATCGGACGATGCGCTGGAAGGCCCGATCACGGCCGGTATCCTGCGCCCGATCGTGCTGCTGCCAGCTTCGCTGGTCAGCGGCCTGCCGCCCGATTTGCTGGAAGCACTGCTGGCGCACGAGCTGGCGCATGTACGCCGCCACGACTACCTGGTCAACCTGGTCCAGAGCGGCATCGAGATTTTCCTGTTCTACCACCCCAGCGTGTGGATGCTGTCGCAATGCATCCGGCGCGAGCGCGAACAGATAGCAGACGACTTAGCCGCAAGCACGCTCGGCGAACCGCGGCGCCTGGCACTTGCACTTTCAGAGCTGGACAGATTCCAGTTCACCACCCATCACTTTGCTGCCCCCGCGGCAAACGGAGGAGACCTCATGTCCCGAATCAAACGCCTGATCCGTCCCGATGCACAGCCACTGAGCTGGAAGATGGCGACCCCGTTGTTAGGAATTTTTGCGGCCTGCGCCGCGCTGTATGCCCACGCGATGCCGCAAGCAGTGTCGCTCCCGGCCGCCAGCGCTGTTACCGCAGCCGCTCCCGACGCCGCGCCGGCAGGCGCCATGCTGTTGCACGTCACCGATGCCGACGACCCGCACGACGTGGAGCCCGCGCCACCGGCCCCGCCGGCGCCTCCCGCAGTCGCTGCGCCGCCCGCCCGCCCGGCCCCGCCGGTGGCCGAACTGGCGCCGCCCGCACCGCCCGCCGCGCCGATGGCCGCCGTACCGATGGCAGCCGTACCCGCTCCGCCCAAACCACCGAAGCCGCCGAAGGAACTGAAGGAGATCGAAAGCAGCAGCTACATCTCGATCGACGACGGCAGCCGCAGCGCCTACGCCTTCGTGCGTGACAACGACAAGCACCTGTCGGTGAACGGCTTCCACGGCGCGCCAAGCGACCTGACGATGCTGAAGCGCCTGCGCCAGGATACCAAGGGCGAATTCATCTACGTTCGCAAAGACGGCAAATCCTACGTGATCCAGGACCCGGTCCTGCTGGGCAAGGTGCGCGACCTCTGGAAGCCAGCCGAAGCGCAAGGAAAGCTGATGGATGAACAGGGCAAGCTGATGGACGTCCAAGGCAAGCAAGTGGAAGCGATGAGCGACCAGGTTGCGAAAGAAGTCGAAGCCGCCATGGGCAGCAAGGAGCAGCAAGCCCTGGAACGCGACCTGGAGCGCAAGATGGAACTGTCCGCACGGCAGCAAGAACGCATCGGGCGCGCCATGGAAAAAGCCGGCCGCAAGATGGCAATGGCCGACGACAAGACCCGCGCCCAGCTGGAACGCGACCTGGAAAGCCTGCGCAAGCAGATGGAACCGCTGTCGGCGGAAATGGCGCGTCAGGGCAGTGAGATCGGCGCCCGCCACGCCGCGCTGGCAGCACGCCAAGCCCCGATGGCCGCCATGCACGCCCGCATCGCCGAAGCCTCCAAACCGCTGCACGAAATGGGCCGCAAGATGGGCGAGCTGGGACGCGAACAAGGCCGCCTGTCGCGTGAAGCGGACAAAGCTTCGCGCGCCCTGATCGACGAAGCCATCAGCAACGGCAGCGCCAAGCCAGTCCTGTAATAAAAGTCGGGGTCAGGTCTGGGACTTGGTGACGCAGCCGGAATCCTCATGCGCGGGCCAGCTGTTCCGGCAACAGCAGCGCCTCGAATTCGGCCACCGGCAGCGGAGCGCCGAACAGGTAGCCCTGGAAGGCGCGGCAGCCCTGGTGTGCGAGATAGTTCTTTTGTTCCAGCGACTCAACGCCTTCGGCAATGGCCGACAGCCCCATGCTGTCGGCCAGGGTCAGGATGGTCTTGGTGATGGCGGCATCGTCGGCATTGTGCACGATGTCGCGCACGAAAGAGCGGTCGATCTTCAACTGGCACAGCGGCAGGCGCTTCAGGTAAGCCAGCGAGGAATAGCCGGTGCCGAAGTCGTCCAGGGAGATGCCGATGCCGGCCGCCTTCAGCAGCGCCATTTTGCCAATCGATGCTTCCACGTCGTCCAGCAGCAAGCCTTCGGTCAGCTCCAGCTTCAGCAAGTGCGGCGAGGCGCCGCTGCGCACCAGCGCGCCCATTACCTGCTCGACGAAGTCGGCCTGGTAGAACTGGCGCGGGCTGACGTTCACTGCTAATTCCAGCGAAGCTGTCAATGGTTCGTGCGCCCAGGCTACCAACTGGGCGCAGGCTTGCTCCAGTACCCAGGCGCCGAGCGGCAGGATCAGGCTCGACGCCTCGGCCGCAGCAATGAAGTGCATCGGCGGCACCAGGCCGCGTACCGGGTGCTGCCAGCGCAGCAGGGCTTCAGCGCCGGTGATGCGTCCTTCAGCATCGACTTGCGGCTGGTAGTGCAGCATGAACTGCCGCAGCGACAGGCCCTGGCGCAAGTCCGCATCAAGGGCGGCGCGGGCGCTGACCACGGTTTGCATGGCGGGGTCGAAGAAGCACATGGTATTGCGGCCGGCCGCCTTGGCCTGGTACATCGCGAGGTCGGTTTGCTTGAGGAGGTCCTCCAGGCTTTCCTGTTCGCCGCGGAACACCGTGATGCCGACACTGGAGGTGCAGCTGTGCTGGTGCGGGCCCATGATGTACGGTTCGGTCTGCCTCGCCAGCAGCTTGGCGCCGATGGCGCGCGCCTGTTCGGCGGCCAGTTCGGTATCGTCGGACAGGTTCTCCAGCATGATCACGAATTCGTCGCCGCCCAGGCGCGCCACGGTATCGCTCTCGCGCACGCAGCCGACGAAGCGGCGCGCGGCCTGCTGCAGCAGCATGTCGCCAACGTTGTGGCCCAGCGTGTCGTTCAGGTCCTTGAAGTTATCCAGGTCGATGAACAGCAGCGCACCGCATTGGCCGGTGCGTGCGCTGGAAGCCAGCGCGTGCTGCAGGCGGTCCATCAGGCAGCGCCGGTTCGGCAACTGGGTCAGGAAGTCGAATAGCGCCAGGTTGCGGATTTCCTGCTCCGAGGCTTTGCGTTCGGTGATGTCGGTCAGCGCACACACGTGGTGGGTGATTTCACCGGCCGCGTCGCGCACGGCCGTCACCACCAGCCAGCACGGGAAACGCCCTCCGCTCTTGCGCAGTTGCCATACTTCGCCCTGCCAGGCGCCATGGGCGGTTACACCATCCCAGATGCGCTGTTGCAGCGCGGAGTCGTCGCATACCAGCAGTTCGCGGTCCAGCGCATCGCGCTCGGAAAAGCCGGTGATGTCGGTGTAAGCGCGGTTGACGCGCAAGATCATGTGATCTGCATCGGTGATGGCCATGCCTTCCAAAGACTCGAATGCGGTGGCGGCAACGCGCAGGTCGGCGTCCGCCTTTTGCTTCTCGCGCAGGTAGAGCGCGGTGGCGGTGGCTGCGGCGACCAGCATGCTTCCCGTGAATTCGATCAGCATGAATAGCCAGAAGCGGCGCGTACCCTGGTGCTGCAAGGCCGGCAACGGCCGCGGCACCGTGACCGAGAGGCTGCCATCGGACAAGGAGCGGGATGCCAGCACGCTTGGGGTGCGCGCGCCGCCTATGCGCGCCGCGGCCGGCATGCCGGCCGCGTCCCAGGGTTCCAGCGAGACGCTGGCGAAACGTTCGCGCCCATAGCGCTGGCGGCGCTGCGCCGGGTCCAGCCGGCTCACGCGGGCCTCGGGCAAGGCCTGGTGGCGCAGGGTTGCATCGGCCGAGTGGATGATGACGCCGTTGCTGTCGGCCACCCAGGCTTGCGACGGACCTGCCATGGTGGCTAATGCGCCGGCATTCAACTTGACCACCGCGACGCCGAGGAATTTGTCGCCATCGCGCACGGCGTGGGCGTAGTACAGGGCGCCCGTCTGGCCGTCGCGGCCGACGCCATATTGCTGTCCTTCTTCGCTGGCGTGCGACTGGATGAAGTAGTCGCGGCTGGAGAAATTGCGGCCGACATACAAGGCCGTCTCGGCCAGGTTGCTGGTGGCGATGCAGGTACCGCCGGCATCGAGCACAAACATGCTGTCGACCTTCAAAGCGCGCGCAGTCTGCGCCAGCCGTTCGTTCGATGCCTGGTCTGCTGAGCCCTGCAGCGCTATGCTGCGGATGGCGGCATCACGCGCCAGCATCAAGGCGAAGCCGCGCAGTCGCGCCGTACTTTCTTCGATGCTGCTGGCGACGTTGTCGGCCTGGTCCTGTGCTACTTTCAGCTCATGCTGGTACACCTCGTCGGACATGCGCTGCTGGAAGTAGCTGGCGCCCAGCCACGCGATCACGCTCCAGCCGAGGATCAGCATGGCGATCAGGCGGTAGGAGCGCTCGAAGGTGAACAGGCGGCGCTTGCCGACATAGGTGGCGACAATGGTGACAACAATCAGCAGGCTGGTGAACACCAGGACGGAAGCAGCCAGTATGCTTGGACTGATGTGCGCAGTCTCCGCGACGTTGGCCGCGGCGCTGCTGCCACGGCCGTCGCGCACGAAATAGGCCGCGGCCATCGCGGTGTAGTGCATGCAGGCCACCGCCAGGCCCATCACCACGGAACTCCACAGCGGGGACGCCCAGCGTCCCTTTAATCGCGCCAGCCGGAACTTGAGCCACAAGGCCAGCGTTGCCATCGCCACGGCCACTGCGATCGACAGCAGGAACAGGCGCAGGTCGTACTGGATCATGCCGTCGAACTGCATCGCCGCCATACCGGTGTAGTGCATGGCGCCGATGCCGGCGCCAAGCAGGGTGCCGGCGATCCACAGCCGCGGCGTGTTGGGCGGGCCTTGGCTGATGACGTGCAAGGCCAGGCCGCTGGCCAACATGCCGGGTACGGTGGACAGGAGTGTCAGTCCGGCGTCATA
This sequence comes from Duganella sp. Root198D2, assembly GCF_001428585.1. Classification (NCBI taxonomy): domain Bacteria; kingdom Pseudomonadati; phylum Pseudomonadota; class Betaproteobacteria; order Burkholderiales; family Oxalobacteraceae; genus Duganella; species Duganella sp. Root198D2. The sequence continues at coordinate 70,053 of NZ_LMIC01000008.1, forward strand.
GCTGTTGGTGCAGGGCAGGGTGAAGGCCAGCATGCCCACGAAGTGCATGGCCCAGATGCCCAGGCCCAGGCAGCCGCCGCCCGCAGCCAGCCACCCCGCGCGGCGTGCCCGATTCGCTGCGGAAGGCAGCAGCTGCGCTACCAGCAGCGCAGCGTAGGAAGCGAAGATAGCGACCGCCACTGACAGGGTGACCAGCACGGCGTCGTAGTGGCCAAGGTAGAGCACACTGCTGTCGGGCGCGCCGAGGACGAGGATCAGGTAGTCGAACATTGCAACCCTTATCTGTTTGTATTGCAGTGTGGGCAGCGCTCTCCTCAATCTAACAGAAAAAAATCCCCGCAGAAATCAACTACTTAAAGGCAAGGTACTGCGCGGCCAAGGTTCCGACCAGGCGGCGACCTTGGTTGCTGCCTGCAATCCACTCTTCGGGGGGGAACAGGTCGAACAGGCCGACCTTGGCGACGGTCGGGATGGCTGCTTCCAGTTGCTGTTCAAGGTCGCCGCGTTCGCCGGCGTTATACAACTCGATATTGCGCAGCATGGTGGCGACAGTGCCGGTTTGCACCTTGCTGCCGTCTTTTAGCTGCACCAGCGGCAGCGATTCGCCGTCGGCAAGGATTTTCTGGTTGATGGCAGCGAGGTCGTTAGCGGTATTCATTATTGTTCCTTTCATATGTGTGAGGCGCATATTCGCACGTCCCGCCGCGTCTTCAAGGCCCCGAATCACAGCTTGGCGGTTTCGCGACAACATGTGGCGAAAACCCATCATTCAGTACAATGCAGCCACCATGCAAACGAGATTCCTGACACCCGGCGATGCCGCTGCCTATCATTCCTTGCGCCTGGAAGGCCTGCGCGAAGCGCCTTCGGCATTCACAGCCAGCTTTGAAGAGGAGTCCACCACGCCACTCAGCGAAATCGCGAGGCGCCTGTCGCCAGGATCGGGACGCGAATATCTAGGCGTGTTCAATGAGGAGGCCTTGGTTGCGATCGCGCGCGTGGATCGCGACAGCAGCTCAAAGCAACGCCACCGCGCCCACATTCGCGGCGTGTACGTCTCTACCGCCCAGCGAGGGAAAGGCGCTGCGCGCAAGCTGATGGAGCGGGCGCTGGACTGTGCCGCTTCACTGGAAGGTGTGACCTACGTCAGCCTTGCCGTCACGGCCGGCAACGAAGCTGCGCAAAAACTGTATGAGTCGCTGGGCTTTAAGGCCTGGGGCTATGAGCCTGCCGCGCTGGTTGTCGATGGCGTGAGGTACGACGAGATCCCGATGACGAAGGTGCTCGCGCCTGATGCCAGGGACACTTAAAGCAGTTTGATGACCGCCACGCCGGCCAGCAGCAGCACGACGCCAGTCAGCCGCAGCGCCGAAACGTCGCGTTGCGGCAGCCGGAACCAGCCATGCCGGTCGACGAAGACAGACGCCACTTGCTGCCCGGCGACCGTCAACCCGATTGCAGCCGAGGCACCGATGACCGGAATCGCGGTAAAGACAGTCGTGACATAGATCGCGCCGGCGAAGCCGCCGAGCCATCCCCACCAGGGCATGGAAGGCAGGCCTTGCAACGTAGGCGCCGGTGCGCGCAGTACCGTGGTCGAAAACAGCAGCGCCACAGCCATCGCCAAGGTGGCGACCAGGAAGCTTACGGCACCAACCACCAACGGCGCACCGAGATCATGTCGCAGCAAGCCGTTCACCACGCCCTGAACCGGCAGCACTGCACCGGCAAGCAAGGCGAGCATGATCCAGCCGGCCTTGCCCGCTACCGGGTGTGATTGCCGGCCAGACTGCCCCTTGACGATGATCGCGGCCCCCGCCAGGAGTGCCAGCATGCCGACGGCAAGCGGGGCATCGACTGTACGCGGTGCGTCGCCGGCCAGTCCGGTGACATCAAGGACAAATGACGCCAGCATCTGGCCCGCAATGAAGAGTCCTACTGAAACAATTGCGCCGAGGCGCGGAAACAGCAGGATGGTGGAAACGACATAGATGGCGCTCGCTACCCCGCCGACTGCATGCCACCAAGGTACGTGGGGCAGGGCGGCGGCGGCGGTCAGCGTCCCCGTAAGCAGGGCAAGCACCAGCAGCGCAAGCGTGCCGACCGACAGTTGCAGCGTGGTCGCCGCAAAGGGACTGCCGGTTGCTTTGGACAGTTGCGCATTCGCGCCCGCTTGCACAGCGAGCAGTCCGCCGGCAAACAGCGATGCCGGGATCAGAAGGGTTTCCATGTTTAGCCTCCGAAGAAAATGTGAGTGACGGTCGCGCCCACTGTAGGCTATGCTTCATTGCATGGATATTCCCAATAATCGCGTTTGAGCTATGCAAAAACGCAGAATGAGACTATGAATCAATACGCTACCTACGCCGCTTTGAAAAGCGAAATGGTTGCGTCGGTGGGCTATGCCGGGAGGCTGGAAGTTCCAACCGCGCTGGTGCGAAAAATCGCAGAGTTCCTCGATGCATATCCGGACGACTCGATGACGACTTACTACGCCAATTCATTGCTTGACCAGTTCTATCGAAAAAGAACGAAAGAACGTTCGATCAGGCTATTTGAATTATTGAGCTCATTCCTGAAGAACAAGAGTCCGCTCATCGACTTGTTCTTGCATCGGGTAGCCTGGCGACAGGACCGCTTCCGCGCTGAACAATGCTTTGACGCCGCAACAATCTGGTCAGCGATACGCGATCTTGACGATGGCTACGACAAGGCAAACTGCATTGGCCAATATGCTTACCTGCTTACCGACGAAGTCGCCAGCCAGGCGTACCACACCATCCTCGAACTCCACGAACCGTACAAAACAAGGGCTCTTGCCGGCATCTACCCCAGGATGGATACGCTTCGCAAAACGGAGATCCTGAGCTACTTGCTGCAACAATTTGCCTCCGGATCTTCTGAGGCCGCGTATCGTCTTAAGTTCATGTTCCCGTACATGGATAGTGCCTCCCGAGCCAAAGTGGTAGCCGCCCACCTTGGCCTGCCGGACGTACCGGAGGGGCTCATTGCCTATCTTGTTGTCCGCAACGCAGCCTATTTCGAGTACGACGATGCAGTCAGGCTGGCGGCCAGGGCCAGACTTTTCGAGTCGGACTATTACAGGAACCGCTGCCTGCTTAAACTAGCCGCCTTTCTGCACGACGGGGAAGTCGAAAAACTGTATGAGCAGTTTATGTTGGACTTCAACACGCAGCCGGCTACCTCAGCGAGGATACATAACCTGTACCATTTTGGATCGGTGCTGAAAACGCTGGACCCGACTCGCGTCATCAGCCTGGCACTGGAAAAAATTGAGTGCCTTGACGATTCCGCAAGCGACTATTACGAGCAAGCCAAGTATGGCGAAATGATGTTTGTCATGCCGCTGCTGACCGAAGCTCACAGGGAGCGGGCATTCGGCATCGCAGGGACGATCAGGGGGCGCTACGGGAAAGCTGTCGTGTCGAAGCTGAACGCCCATTTCACAAACAGCAAAGACTTTTGTGACTTCAGGGGGGCTCCGATATTCTATTGAATGGAAATTGCAGGTCCAACGGAAATCCAGGTCTTCGCTGCACCGCCAGGTATGTACGGGATCCCTATCACGTTGAAGTAAGCATGCTTTGAGCGAAACGCATTATGTTTCTTATGCCAGGGCATAGCATGATTCAAATACGGGGCGGGAATGGGACATCCCCGCCCCGGGGATGGAGTTAGATCCGTTCCAACTTCGCGACCGAGAGGTCGAGCACCTTCATGCCGAAGGAGCCGAAGTTGATTTGCGCGCGGCAGTTGGCGCCACTGCCTTCGAGATTGACGATCACGCCTTCGCCGAACTTGGCGTGGGCGACCGATTCGCCGATGCGCCAGCCACCGGAGGCACCGGAGCGTTCGTTCATGCGCGCCGCCAGGCGATTGTCGGCGCTTGGCACGGACGGCATTTCATCCCATGCCGACTTGCGTGAACCGGTAGAGAACCAGTTGTTCTGCACGCGTGCCGTCAGCCACTTCAGCGATTCCTCCGGCAGTTCGTCGAAGAAGCGCGACTTCATGTTGTAGCGCGTCTGGCCGTGCAGCATGCGGGTCTGGCAGAACGACATGTACAAGCGCTTGCGCGCACGTGTGATCGCAACATACATCAGGCGACGCTCTTCCTCCACGCCGCCTTCTTCTTTCGAGCTGCTCTCGTGCGGGAACAGGCCTTCTTCCAGGCCGGTGATGAAGACATTGTCGAACTCCAGGCCCTTGGCCGAGTGCACCGTCATCAGCTGCAGCGCATCCTGGCCTTCCTGGGCCTGGTTGTCGCCGGCTTCCAGCGAAGCGTGGGACAGGAATGCGGACAGAGGCGACATCACGGTCGCCAGCGGAGCATCGGCGTCGATGATCTCCACGCCGTCTGCTACCACCACTTGCGCGCCGGCGGAGGCCGAAGCCTGCGGACCGAGGTGCGCAGGCGCCCCCTGTCCGAAGCCTTCTTCGGACACGAACTGCGTAGCAGCGCTGACCATCTGCTCCAAGTTCTCGACGCGGTCGGCGCCTTCCTTCTCATTCTGGTAATGCAGCAGCAGGCCGGAGGAATCCAGCGTGATCTTCACCAGTTCCGGCAGTGCCAGTTGCTGGGTCTCGAAGCGCACCCCCTCAATCAGCTTGGTAAAGGCGGCCAGCGAGGTGCCGGCCTTGCCGACCATGTACGGCACTGCGGCGTACAGCGAGCAGTTGTAGGTGGCTGCTGCGTTCTGCAGTTGCTCAATCGAGCGCGCACCGATGCCGCGCGCCGGGAAATTCACCACGCGCAGGAAGGCCGAATCGTTATGCGGGTTGTCCATCAACTGCAGGTAAGCGATGGCATGCTTGACCTCAGCGCGCTGGAAGTAGCGCAGGCCGCCGTACACGTGGTAAGGCATGCCGGCCGAGAACAGGGCATGTTCGATCACGCGCGACTGCGCATTCGAGCGGTACAGGATCGCGACTTCGCGGCGCAGGGCTCCCTCGGCGATCAGCGACTTGGCTTCTTCAATGATCCACTGCGCTTCCTGCAGGTCCGAGCTGGCTTCGTACACGCGTACCTGCTCGCCATGGCCGGCGTCGGTGCGCAGGTTCTTGCCCAGGCGGCGGCTGTTGTTGGCGATCAGCAGGTTGGCCGAATCCAGGATGTGGCCGTGCGAGCGGTAGTTCTGTTCCAGCTTGATCAGGTTCTTGACCTGGAACTCGCTTTCGAAGGCCTGCATATTGCCTACGTTGGCGCCGCGGAAAGCGTAGATGCTCTGGTCATCGTCGCCCACGGCGAACAGCGCGCCGCCGAATGGCGAGGCATGGCCAGCCATCAGTTTCAGCCAGGCGTACTGCAGGTTGTTCGTATCCTGGAACTCGTCGACCAGGATGTGGCGGAAGCGTTGCTGGTAGTGCTGGCGCAGCGGTTCGTTGCGCGACAACAGTTCGTAGGTGCGCAGCAGCAGTTCGGCGAAATCCACCACGCCTTCGCGCTGGCACTGGTCGTCATAGAGCTGGTACAACTCGACCAGTTTGCGCTCCAGCGCGTCGTAGGCCTCCACCTGCGAGGCGCGCAAGCCCTGGTCTTTGTTGTTATTGATGAAGTACACCACCTGCTTCGGCGGGAACTTTTCATCGTCGATATTGTTCGCCTTCAGCAGGCGCTTGATCATCGATAGCTGGTCTTGCGAATCGAGGATCTGGAAAGTCTGCGGCAGGGCCGCATCCTTGTAGTGGGTGCGCAGCAAGCGGTTGCACAGGCCGTGGAAGGTGCCGATCCACATGCCGCGTGTATTGATCGGCAACATGGCGCTCAGACGGGTGAGCATTTCCTTTGCCGCTTTGTTGGTAAAGGTCACCGCCAGCACGCCGGACGGGGATACCTGGCCAGTCTGGATCAGCCACGCGATACGGGTGGTCAGCACGCGCGTCTTGCCCGATCCGGCACCGGCCAGAATCAGGGCATTTTGCGGTGGCAGGGTGACTGCTGCGAGTTGTTCGGGATTGAGGTTGTGGAGGAGATTTTGCATCCCTCCATTATACCGGCGCAGCGCTTGGGAGGCCGGGAGACGGGGCGTGGCGGCTGGCTGGTCTCGTCATTGGTGATTGATAGGCCCGGAGTTTGGCGTCATAATTAGGTTTGTTAAAACGTTAATATGATGCCGAATTTACGTTGGGCCCGGACATGACAATGGACACATCAGATCAAACCAAGCTTCTTGCGAAGGCGCTCTACGAAATTCGGCTGCTTCTTTCTGGCTATCTTGGCAGTTCCGTGGACGCAGACATGTCGGTGCGCATCGCGGCGCACATCGCGTATGCTCTCCATAATGAGGCTTTAGCAGTTTGTGACGGAGACACCTTTGACTTGGCTGGCGCTACCAAAAAAATCGAGGCAATTGATCGCTTGCTCGATCAACGAGTGAGCGAACGCTTGTTATGAAAGCGCTTTTGCCCAACCATTCCGTCAACCGGGCCTCCGCAACGCTGCTCGTTGCTATGGCCGCTTACGTTCAACGTTGGGTCTCACATGGTTAAGGTCAGGCTTGCTAAGAATGCTGACGTACCTCAAGTTGGCGCGCTTTACGTCGAGGCTGGATACGGTGGTGGGATCGATGAAAACGACACAGTAATTGTTGCCACCGCGAGCGAGAAAATTGTTGGTGCGGTACGCTTATGTTCTGAAGATGGCGTCACAGTGCTTCGAGGCATGCAGGTCAGCGAAACGTTCCAAAGGCAAGGAATCGGTTCGCAGTTGCTGAAGGCTTGTGCCGGGCATATGGACATTGGCCAAGCGTTTTGCCTGCCATATTCACACCTCGCGGAGTTCTACGGTGCCGCGTCGTTTGAAGCCGTCAGTGCCGAAGAGCTGCCGGACTTTTTGGCCAAGCGGCTATACTCATATTTGGCTCGGGGCCAAGACGTTATTGCTATGCGGCGTAATGGGCCCAACCAAGCATTCCAGCCGACGCCTTCGGCGCGGCTGAATTAGTACATTGGACTATTGATCAATGACGTACGATCCTATTACCGAAGTAGAAGACGAAGCGCTCATCGTTGACGACGCCGTGATCGCTGATCTTGTCGCATTCCGCAGCGCCCCAAAGCTCGAAGAACTGCCTGGCCTAGGCGCCGAACCTGAACGCGAACTCCTCTCTGACATCCTGAACGCATTGGTCGACAAGCTTATTGTTGGCGTTGGTGAAAACCCGAGCAAGCGCTGGGTGCTTACTCAAATTCAAAGTTCGCTTCGATTAGTCGAAGACGAAGACACTGAAGCCCGAGATCATTTTGGAATGGAAATAGAAGAGATCATGGACATTCTCGGCATCGAAAGTTCAGATGGGCTGCTCAGCTATTATCTTGGCGGGATTTAATACAATTTTTGCGAACCTGGGGAGGGGCAACTGTACAGCCTCCACGCTGCGCCTTCCGGCAGCCAGTTACTTTGAAACTTAGCGATTCCATCTTTCGTACGCATGCGAGTTTTTCTTGACGATGAACGCACTACCCCAGAGGGATGGGTGCGAGTCTATTGGCCCGATGAAGCCATCGAGCTTCTTGAATCTGGAGCCGTGGAAGAATTGAGCTTGGACCACGACCTCGGCGACGACGAACGTGGGACCGGGTACGACGTTGTGCTTTGGATTGAGGAGGCCGTTGCGCTTCGTGGTTTCAAACCACCTAAGATCGCAGTTCATTCCGCCAACTCTTCGGCAAGGGATAAGATGATCGCAGGTATCCTATCTCTCGAACGTCTGGTAGCCAGAACATGAGCCCCATCGCTAATCATAGGTTCCGTTGGACGCCTAAGGGCGCCGCTGAGCAAGCACGTTGTCCCATATGAATAATCTCTTGATGCTCTTCTTTGTAGCCTTCCTTTCAGCGAACGCGCTTGCCCAGAGCTCGGAGCCTCACAACTACAAGCCAGCCGCTGGTTATGTGCCGGACGCCGCAACTGCGGTGGCGTCGCAGTTGCAGAAATCTCCAGAGATGATGCCACCGTTCGTCGCATTAGCCATGGCAAGTAAATAGTCCAACAATTCAGTCAGCAGGACGCGCGCCCCCTGATTGGCGTACGTTGGAAAAAGAAGCATGAATTCCTTGTCACCGCTGCACTAAATTATGCTCTTCGCCATTTGCTATGCGTTTCTATTGTGCACGCATGCCTTATTGAATAAGCGCGACTTCAAACAAAGCCCTGAAAAGCGGGAGCGGTACAATGCACTTCCCCGGTACTACAAATTTTGTTGCTGGTTCGTCGTCATGCCGATGTTTGCGGGGGGAATACTTATACCTTGGCTTTTCATGTTTTCGTTGGTGGGCTTCTTCCTTCTTGAGGCTGCATGCATTAGGTGGTACCGCCGTAGGGGGCTATTCGGATGAGTGCATTCTTGTATGAGGGGCGGTCGAATACCGCTGGCCGCGCGCACGGAATTTGCCAAGAATGCGTTCGCCCTAGAGCCTACATGAAGCTTCTCGCGATTTTCAAATCCTGCAAAATTCTCACCGCCTGTGGCGCCAGCCCAGTTGAATCATGGCACGTCTGATGTGCTATCGGCCAAAGTAGACCGTCATCGACTATTGAGGAACATGTGCCTACATTGAATGACCGGGATATCCAGGCTGTGGTGGATCTAGAGGCTGACCGGCTCCTCCGCTTGAATCCATGTGAACTGATGCAGATTCAATCTCACGACCTCGTTCGCGTCGTTGGCAATAGTGAGATCTGCGTTCATGTGAGTCCGTGTTACGTGCTGTCGGCCTTATAATTCAGCTTCTCGTGCGTCCAGGATAGAAGGGGCCGACAACCTGGAACGTTGTCTGGCCAAATTATAGATAGTAGAGTTCACCCGTATGCTGAGAGCAATGTACCGCTTCGCATACGTCGAATAGCGAGGAATATATTCCTATGTCAGCGGAAGTTTACTGGGTTCGTGATATCGAACCTCTAAGGCTAGCAATCATGCCTCGTCCTCGAGGTGGTGATTGGCTTGAAGATGAAATCGCAGGCTGGAAACGGTCAGGGGTCACCCATGTCGTCAGCCTGCTGCATCGATATGAAATCGAAGAACTGTCCATTTCAAATGAGGCGGCACTTTGCAAGGTTAGCGGGATCGAGTACAAGTCATTGCCGATTCAAGATCGAAGTACGCCCGCTTCTTCAGCGGACTTCTTCGCGCTGGTACACGAGTTGACTTCGCTGGTGCAAAACAATCACGGCGTTGCGGTGCATTGTCGCGCTGGCATTGGTCGTTCCGGCCTCACTGCTGCTTGCGTACTACTGAAGCTTGGAATTCCCGCAGCGGAGGCATTTGCGATTCTGTCGCGAGCTCGCCGCCTGCCGGTCCCTGATACGCAGTCTCAGGTCGAGTGGTTTCATTCGGTCGCTGTCCCTCGGCTTCTGCAGCGAATCTAAGCCAATGCGTAAGCGAATCACCCTGATACGGGAGCCCGGCGGCAGACTATGTCGGCGTTTGCGTCAGCCCTGCGCCAGGCAAATTCGGCTCGCCGAATATGCCTTTGTAGGCCGCGTACACCGAGCATTGAATGATCATTGCGATGACCATCAGGACTGACTGCTGCACTGCTGCGCCAAGTAGTGTTTCGCCGAACAGTATTATCACCATACTCGACAACAGCATCACAATCACTACCCACGACAGGAAGTACAGCAGGAAGGGACGCAAGGCACGCCATACCCCGAAGAAGCTGAAGAAAAGTGCTTTGCCGACGCCCATCTGCTGCCAGAAGATCAGCAGTGCCGCAAACAGCATGGCCATGCTGACTGGCAGGGAAACCAGGAAGACAACCAAAATGGCAAAGTTTACATTGCCATTGGCTGCCACCGCGCTGGCCTTCATCTTCTGCTCCACTAACTGGCGCATGGTATCGAGACCGACAATGCTCGCAAACACGAAGGTGAGCAAGATCAGCACAATCACAAACAGCGTGCCCAATCCAGCAAGGCGCGGAAAGACCGGTTTCTGGAAGATAGGGTGCAGCATTTCCGGCGTCAGTTTCTGCTGGCGGTCAGCTGCTGCGCAGGCTTGCACGAACACGGCTGTGAACACCGGAGCGAGAATCATCGGCAGCAACTGTCCCAGCAGGGGAATAATCCCCATTATCATCCCCGCCACCAGATAGGCCAGCATCAGCAGCATCAGCCCGCCGGGCTGCTTGCGGAAGATGGCGAAGCCTTCGCGGATCCAGGCGATGCCTGCGCTGGCGGGTAAATGACTCATTTAATACAACTCCGGGGCCGGTACGGCAATGCGTGTGCGCAGGATGCGCTCAAAGTGGGTAGGGTCGTGCGGCGTCAGCATTTCGGCGGCGCGCGGCAAATAAAAATCGTACAGTCTCGATATCCAGAAGCGCAATGCTCCGGCGCGCAGCAGGGCAGGCCACAGCGAGTGCTCGGCGGCCGTGAATGGCCGCACGGCGTGGTAGGCGTCCAGCATGGCGCGCACGCGTGCTTCGTCGAGCGCGCCGGTGGCGAGGTCGATGCACCAGTCGTTGACGGTCACGGCGACATCGAACAGCCAGCTATCGCAGCCTGCGAAGTAGAAGTCGAAGAAGCCGGTCAGGCGCTCGCCGTCGAACATCACGTTGTCGCGGAACAGGTCGGCGTGCACCGGGCCGCGCTGCAGCGTGTGGTAGTCGGCGGAAGCATGCAGCGCTTCCTGGAATTTCATCTCGTCGTGCAGCAGGTGGGCTTGTTCCAGCGCCAGGTGCGGCAACACGGCGGCGGTAGCTTCGCGCCACCACGGCAGGCCGCGCAGGTTGGGCTGGTGCAGCGTGAAGTCCTGGCCGGCAAGGTGCATGCGCGCCAGCATGGCGCCAACGGCGGCGCAGTGCACCGGCTGCGGCGCCATTTGCGGCTTGCCTTCGAGCTTGGAGACGATGGCGGCCGGCTTGCCGTGCAGCGGGACGCAGAGTTCTCCCTGGCCGTTGGGCACGGGCGCAGGCACCAGCACGCCGTGTTCGGCGAGGTGGCGCATCAGCTGCAGGTAGAACGGCAGCTGCTCGAACGTCAGGTTTTCAAAAATTGTGAGCACGAACTCGCCGCGCTCGGTAGTCAGGAAAAAATTGCTGTTCTCGATGCCGGACGCGATGCCTTTCAGCGCGACGGCTTTGCCAAGGGGGAATTGCTTGATCCAATGGCCGACATCTTCCAGTGAGACCGGGGTAAAAACTGCCATGAGAAACCAGGTTAAGTGTTCGTACGGGGCGCGCGCTTATTTAGTTGACGCGGCCGGCTGGGCTGGCGGTGGAGGCGGCGGGCCGTCCTCCTTGTCCGCTTCCTCGGCAGAGCGTTTCTTCTTCTTGGCGAGGAGGTCGAACTCCAGCACGGTCCACTGCGGGCCACGGTTGGCCGAGCCGGCTGCATCGCCGGGCAGTGCGCTGCCAGCCGGGGTATTCGGCTTGACGGTATACGTGCTTCCGCCGCTCTTGACCTTGGCTTCGGTCACGCGGCCACCTTCGCGCTTTTCCACAATCCTGGTTTGCGTGCTCGGCTTGGCCGAGACGGTTACCGGATTGTCGACTTCCTCGATGCGTTCCAGTTGCTGCGGCTGGGGCGGGGCAGACTGCGCCACGGCGCCGGTGGCCAGCAGGACGAAGGGAAGGGCAAGCCAGGAAGTTTGGGCGCGCATGATGGGATTTCGTTCAATTTATTGGTTTAACCATTGTATCAAATGCCCTCCTGTCCCGTTGTAAAACTCTGCGATAATGGAATATTGAGATTTACACCACTCTCCCGCTATGCAAAAGACCCTGTTGCTGGTCGATGGTTCCAGCTACCTGTACCGTGCCTTCCACGCCCTGCCTGACCTGCGCAGCGCCGAAGGCCATCCCACCGGCGCCATGCACGGCATGGTCAATATGCTACGCCGCCTGCGCGCCGACTTCCCGGCTGCCTACATCGCTTGCGTGTTCGACGCCAAGGGCAAGACCTTCCGCGACGATATGTATCCCGACTATAAGGCGACCCGCGCGCCGATGCCGGATGACCTGCGCCTGCAGATCGAGCCGATCCATGAGGCGGTGCGCGCCATGGGCTGGCCGATCCTGATGGTAGAAGGGGTGGAGGCCGACGACGTGATCGGCACGCTGTCGGTGCAGGCCGAACAGGCCGGCCTGGACGTGGTGATCTCCACCGGCGACAAGGACCTGGCGCAGCTGGTCACGCCGAAAGTCATGCTGATCAATACCATGACCAATGAAAAGCTGGACGAGGCGGGCGTGCTGGCCAAATTTGGCGTGCCGCCGAACCGCATCATCGATTACCTGACCCTGATCGGCGATACCGTCGACAACGTGCCGGGCGTGGCCAAGTGCGGCCCGAAAACTGCACTGAAATGGCTGCAGGAATACGATAGCCTGGCTGGCATCATGGCAAACGCCGACAAGATCGGTGGCGTAGTGGGCGGCAACCTGCGCTCGGCGCTGGAGTGGCTGCCGAAGGGCCGCGAGCTGATTACCGTGAAGACCGATTGCGACCTGTCGGCGCACATGATGTCGATTTCCGAATCGCTGGGCGCCAAGGATGAAGACCGCGAGCAGCTGGTTGCCTTCTTCACCAAGTACGGCTTCAAGACCCTGCTGCGCGAGCTGTCCGGCCTGACCCCGGCCGCTCCGGCGCCGGGCAGTGCGGCTGCCGCTGCGCCGGCACCGGGCGCCACGGCTGACCTGTTTGCCGCGCCGCCGGCCACCATCAGCTACGAGACCGTGCTGACCGAGGAACAACTGGCAGCGTGGATGGCGCGCATCGATGCCGCCGAGCTGACGGCGATCGATACCGAAACCACGTCGCTGGAGCCGATGCTGGCCGAGATGGTGGGCATCTCGCTGTCCACCGAGCCGGGCATCGCTTGCTATATCCCGCTGGCGCACAGCTACCCGGACGCGCCGCAGCAGCTGCAGCGCGACTGGGTGCTGTCCAAGCTGAAGCCGTGGCTGGAAGACGGGACCAAGCCGAAGCTGGGCCAGAACCTGAAGTACGACGCGCACATCTTCGCCAACCATGGCGTGACCCTGCGCGGCGTCGTGCACGACACCCTGCTGCAATCGTACGTATTCGAATCGCACCGCACCCACGACATGGACAGCCTGGCGCTGCGCCACCTGAACCACAAGACCATCGCATACGAAGAAGTGTGCGGCAAGGGCGCCAGCCAGATCGGTTTCGACCAGGTTGAAATCGGCCGCGCCACTGACTACGCGGCGGAAGATGCCGACATCACGCTGCGCCTGCACCTGGCGATGCATGGCCAGGTCTCGGGCGACGAAGGCCTGACCCGCATCTACAACACGATCGAACTGCCGACCGCGGTCGTGCTGCAAAAGATCGAACGCAACGGCGTGCTGATCGACGCCGGCCTGCTGGCGACCCAGTCCAACGAACTGGGCGCGCGCATCCTGGAACTGGAACAGAAAGCCTATGAACTGGCAGGCCAGCCGTTCAACCTCGGCTCGCCGAAGCAGATCGGCGAGATCTTCTTCACCAAGCTGGAACTGCCGGTGGTGAAAAAGACCCCGAGCGGCGCCCCTTCCACCGACGAGGAAGTGCTGCAAAAGCTGGCCGAAGACTATCCGCTGCCGAAAGTGCTGCTGGAATACCGCGGCATGGCCAAGCTCAAGTCGACTTACACCGACAAGCTGCCGAAGATGATCAACAGGGCCACCGGCCGCGTGCATACCAACTATGCGCAAGCGGTGGCGATCACGGGCCGCCTGGCGTCGAACGATCCGAACCTGCAGAACATCCCGGTGCGCACCGCCGAAGGCCGCCGCATCCGCGAAGCGTTCATCGCTCCGCCGGGCGCCCACATCGTGTCGGCCGACTACTCGCAGATCGAGCTGCGCATCATGGCGCATATCTCGGGTGACGAGGCGATGCTGCGCGCCTTCGCGGAAGGGGAGGACATCCACCGCGCTACCGCCGCCGAAATATTCGGCGTGGCGCCGGCCGACGTGCAGCCGGAGCAGCGCCGCTACGCAAAGGTAATCAATTTCGGCCTGATCTACGGCATGAGCGCCTTTGGCCTGGCAGCCAACCTGGGCATCGACCGCACTGCAGCACAGAACTATATCGACCGCTATTTCGCCCGCTTCTCCGGCGTCAAGCGCTATATGGATGAAACCCGTGCCGAAGCCAAGGCGCAGGGCTTTGTGCAGACCGTGTTCGGCCGCCGCCTGTGGCTGCCGGAGATCAATTCGCCGAACGGCCCGCGCCGCCAGGGTGCCGAGCGCGCGGCGATCAATGCGCCGATGCAGGGTACGGCGGCCGACCTGATCAAGCTGGCCATGATCGCGGTGCAGGACTGGCTCGAGCGCGAAGGCCTGGCAAGCAAGATGATCATGCAGGTGCATGATGAACTGGTGCTGGAAGTGCCGGATGCCGAGCTGGCGCTGGTCAGGGACATGCTGCCGAAGCTGATGTCGGGTGTGGCGGAACTCAAGGTGCCGCTGGTGGCGGAAGTCGGAGTTGGCTGCAATTGGGAAGAGGCTCACTAAAGATGCCTGCTGATCGCCAAAATTTGTCAGCACTGACAAATTTTGGCAGCCGAGCTCGACAAACCTTGTCAACTTACTTGAAATGACAACAATAAAAAAATTGCAAGTGAGCGGCACCGTCTCTGTCGAGCTGGCTTCGCAAGGGCTTGAGTTAGCGAAAAATGCTGCAGGGCGGTAAAATGCCCGGTTTGCACGCGAAGGAAGCACCATCGACCCCGTCCTGACCTCCATCCTGCTGGCCACCACGATCGCCGGCGTTGCCAGTATTACGGCAGCGGCGGTGTTTTCGTTCGCCCTGCTGTCGAAGGTGGTGGAGAAGATGGTCAGCCTGTCGGTCGGCATCATGCTGTCCACTTCGCTGCTGCACGCGCTGCCGGAAGCGTTCGAGTCCGGCACCGACCCGCGCCACCTGTTCGGCGCGCTGCTGGCCGGCCTGCTGGCCTTCTTCCTGCTTGAAAAATTGGCAATCTTGCGCCACTCGCACCACCACGAGCACGACGGCCACCATCACCACCATGGCCACGACAAGGCCGAAGCGGGCCGTGCCGGCTGGATGATCCTGGTGGGCGACGGCATGCACAATTTCACCGACGGCATCCTGATTGCGGCGGCTTTCCTGGCCAACCCTCAGCTGGGCATCGTGACCGGCGTCGCCATCATTGCCCATGAGATCCCGCAGGAAATCGGCGATTTCATCGTACTGCTGAATGCCGGCTTCTCGCGCACGCGCGCCTATGTCTACAACCTGCTGTGCAGCCTGCTGTCCGTGGCTGGCGGCGTGCTCGGCTATTACACGCTGGACAAGGCCACCAACCTGATTCCTTTCGTGCTGGTGTTTGCCTCTTCCGGCTTCATCTACATTGCCGTCAGCGACCTGATGCCACAAATGCAACGCCGCGCCACCATGCGCGAGACCATCCCGCAAGTTTTCTTAATTGCACTTGGTGTTGTAATTGTGCTATTCCTCACTTCCAGTGCGCACGATACGCATTGAACTATTACGCATTGGCATCATTTTTGCTACGCTAAGGGGATAGGAGATTGCCCCATGCACGAAACATCGACCGAACACCACACTGCAGAAGCTCTGATGGCCGCATTCCAGCGCGGCGCCGGAGTGCAACCAAACTGGCAACTGACGCCGGAATTCATGGAAATGCTGGGAAAACTGGTCGGCACCTCGATCAGCGGGGCGCATAGCCTGCTGCTGAATCGCGCTGAGCTCAAGCGCAACATCCACGCCGACGCCACCGTCGTCGTCGTGCGCAACAACAACCCCCTGAAGTTCCTGCCTGACAGCCAGGCTGCCAAGACCCAGATGCTGCGCAAGAAAATGCCTGGCTTCATGGGACCGGTGGAGGCGCTGGAAGATGCCTTCGCCGACCTGACTGCCCACCAGACATGCGTGAAGGCCGGCATGGAAGGCGCCGTCGCGGAAGCGCTGGCGCGGGTATCGCCGCAAGCGGTCGAGGAGAAGCTGAAGCGCGGCGTGGTAGGCACCGTCCTGCCGATCGCGCGCAAGGCGGCCTTGTGGGACAGCTACCGTGCCCAGCACGCGGCCCTGCTCAAGGCAACCGACTCCGATTTCAACGGTACGCTGGGCGATGCTTTCCTGAGCGCTTACGAGCGCCGCCAGGACGAGATGGAATAAGGAGTCAGCCATGGCCGATATGCCCCAGCGCATTGCGCTCAGCGTCGCGGAAGTTACTTCCGTCGGCGGACGTGCATCCAACCAGGATGCTATTGGCCGTGCCGAGCGCGGTGAACTGGTGTGCTTCGTCGTCTCCGACGGAGCGGGCGGTCACGAGGGCGGCGAAGTCGCGGCCCAGACCGTGGTGCAAGCGGTCTTGTCCAACTTCGGCGAGCATCCCGCCTTCAGCGCCGACGCCACGCCGGCCATGGTGGCCGAAGCGGCGATCGCGGTAGCACGCAGCAAAAGACAACGCCCCACGCTGCAGGGCATGAGCGCCACCGTGGCGCTGGCGCTGGTCGACCGTGCAGGCTCCCAGGCCACTTGGGCGCATATGGGCGACACCCGCATCTACCTGTTCCGCCGCGGGCGCCTGCTGCATGCCACGCGCGACCATAGCATGGTGCAACAGATGATTGACGCCGGGCTGGCCGCTGGGGCCGACCCGCGCAGCCATCCCAAGCGCAATGTGCTGTATGCTGCTATTGGCACTGAAAATGAAGTGCTGCCGTCCGTGATGCCGCCAATGGCGCTGCGCGCGGGCGATGCAATCCTGATCTGCACCGACGGCCTGTGGGAATGGGTCGCCGAGCCGCAGATGGAGTTGTTGCTGGCGAAAGCAGGCAGCGCGCAAGAGTGGCTTTCCGCCATCTGCACCCTGGCCGACGAGCGCGCGGGCCTGGTGCATAAGGCGCGCGATAATTTCAGCGCTCAGGCAATTTTTATCGGTGAAGCTCCATGAACAAAGCAGTCGAACTGCCTAACAGCCTGCCAATTGGCACCCGCATCGCGGAATTCGAGATCCGCGAAGTGATCGGGGAAGGCGGATTCGGCATCGTCTACCTCGCCTTCGACCACTCGCTGCAACGCACGGTGGCGGTCAAGGAATACATGCCGTCGGCCCTGGCCGCCCGCGCCACCGACCATACGGTGACGGTGCGCTCCAAGCGCCACGCGGAAGCCTTCGGCGCCGGCTTGCGCAGCTTTATCAACGAAGCGCGCCTGCTGGCCCAATTCGACCACCCGGCGCTGGTCAAGGTGTACCGCTTCTGGGAGTCGCATGGCACTGCTTACATGGCCATGCGCTACTACGAAGGCCGCACCTTCAAGTCGGTGGTGCGCGACAATCCGGAACTGGTGACCGAAGCATGGCTCAAGCGCCTGCTGCAGCCGGTGCTGGGCGCGCTGGAAGCGCTGTACGCGGCCAAGATCCTGCATCGCGACGTCTCGCCGGAAAACATCATGATCCAGCCCGATGGCCAGCCGGTACTGCTCGATTTCGGCGCCGCGCGCCAGATCGTGCAGGACATGGCGCAGTCGCTGACCGTGATCCTGAAGCCGGGCTTTGCACCGGTCGAGCAATACGCCGACGACGAATCGATGCGCCAGGGACCGTGGACCGATATCTATTCGCTGTCTGCCGTGATGTATGCGGCGATCACCGGCAAGGCGCCGCCGGCAGCGGTGGCGCGCATGCTGAACGACCCGATCGAACCGCTGGCGATCAGCGGGCGCGAAGGCTACAGCAACCAGTTCCTGGAAGCGATCGACCGCGGCATGGCCGTGCGTCCGGAAATCCGTCCGCAATCGATCGCCGAATTTTCAGCGCTGCTTGGCCTTGATGCTGCCGCGCCGGCCGCCGCAACGCCTGCCGCCGACAGCGGCAATGCGCCAGCCGCAGCCGACGGCGCCGCCGAGGCCGCGCATGCCGGCGCAGCCGGTGACGCCAGCACTGCGACAGACAATGTACCGCGCCGCAACCGCCCCCGCACGCCTCGCAACGCCGAGAAGGGCGGATCCGCATCGGGCGAAGCCGGCGCCAGTTCGAGCCCGAGCGCAAGCTCGCCGTTTGATTCGGGCAACCGCTCCGGGCGCAACAAGGCCGGCAGCAAATCGGGCAAGCAGGCGGTCCCGGTTGCACGCAGCACGCGCCCATCGAACAACATGATCGCCGGCGGTCTTTGCGTCCTGGCCTTGCTGGTTGGCGGCATCACGTGGTTTGCCGACGGCAGCCCGGTAAAGCCGGCCGCGCCGGAAGTAGCCAGCGCACAGGTGCCGGCAGCAAGCAGCGCAAGCGCTGAAGCGCCTGCCAGTGCAGTCCCGGCCAGCGCGCTGGCTGAGGCCGGCCCCCCTGCCGCAGAGCCGCAGGTTGCCGTTGCCGGCAGCAGCGCCAACGCATCCGCGTCGGCAGGTGCAGTACCGGCGGCCACGCCGGCGGAGCAAGCCGCACCGGGCACCGCCGCCGCGACTGCTGCAGCGCCTGCGCCGACTTCCGGCACGCTCAGCATCGCTGTGCAGCCGTGGGCTACAATTTACGTCGACGGTGTACAGAAAGGCATCACACCGCCTTTGAAAAAACTGACGCTGCCTTTGGGCGAACATGAAGTTCGCCTCGAGAACCCCAACTTCCCAGCATATGTCCAGAAGGTCACTGTGGACGCCAGGAAGCCGGTCACCATCAAGCATGACTTTGGACAATGAAGAATAAGAGTTTCCTGATCGCCGCCGCGCTCTTGCTGGCTGGCTGCGAATCTTTCGGCCCGCTGCATGACAAGCCGGCACACGCTCCTGCCACTGCAAAAGAAGCGGCGCCGCCGCCGGTCAAAAAAGCACTTCCGCCTCCACCGCCAGCGGAGCCGGAAGTGCCGGACGCGCGCAAGGCGCTGGGCGCAGGTATCGAGATGTACAAGGCGGGTAATTTCAACGGCGCCATCAAGCAGCTCTCGGCGCCTGAACTGGCGAATGCCGATAAGCCGCTGCAGCTGGAAGCGATCAAATATACGGCCTTCAGCTACTGCGTCACCAACCGCGCCACCCAGTGCCGCCAGCAATTCGTCAAGGCCTTCAAGCTGGACAAGTCCTTCGACCTGAGCCCGGGCGAAAAGGGCCACCCGCTGTGGACGCCTTCGTTCGAACGCGCCCGCAAGGAAGCTGCAAAAAAAAAGTAACTGCTAATGAACGACGCGCAATGACGGGGTGTGACGCAACAAGTTCATGATCTCGTCATCCCGGAAGCCGTTCTGCTTCAGGAAAATCCAGGCATGAATGCTGCCCGCCTCCACATTGATGCGCATGGCAATCTGGACGATGTCCTGCGTTTCGAATTCCGCGGCCGCCAGCTCTGTTCTGATTTTCATATATTTGCTTTCGCGACAAGTTCGTTATTCCCGACGAACTCTCAAGAATATAGTCACACTTTCTCACGCAAATTTCCAACGAAAAGCGGGCTGGTGCGGCAAGCGCGCCACGTTGTAATACACTTGTCACAATCTTTACTTAGGCTGGCATCATGATTTGGACAATGTTGAACAGTTGGTACGCGCGGCGCCTCATGTCGCGCTCACATCACCACAAAGCCCTCAAGGAGATACCGGCGGGACTTTACAGCTACTGGAAAAGCAGCGCGCCTCTCGAATACCACGGCATCCCGACAGATGCCGTTTTTTTTGCCCGCGCCACGATTGGCCTGCTCGACTTCTTCGACTGTGCCGCGCAGGATGGCAAACCCTGTGCCCTGCCATCCAAAGCCGCCGACTCGGTGTGGCATGCCTGGCTGCGTTTATCCCCGCTCAAGCTCGAAGCATTCTGCCGCAAGCACTTTGGCCGCGTGGTGCCGCATGTGGAAGGCGCCGCAATGGGCGGCAACCTGGATGAAGCGCTGGCGGTCTGCCTGGTGCGGGCGCGCCTGGCCGAATGCCTGAATCCCGAAGGGCCGCGACTGCCGTCGCTGTTCTTGCTGGATAAGAAGTTGAAGATGCCGTCCGGCTTCGGCTACTCGGTCAAGCGCGGCCAGCCCGGCTACAGCCAACTCGATGCACAAGGCCGGTTCGACTCGGACATCCAATGCCCGCCGCAGATGGCGGCGGCCGGCCTGCTGACGGCGGGCCTCATCACGGCCTCCCAGTTCGACGACTTCGAACAGCGCGCGCGGCAGCAGGCTTCCAGCAGCAGCGACAGCAGCAGCGGCAGCAGTTGCGGCTCAGGCTGCGGCAGTTCGGTTGACTGCAGCAGTGATTCCTCCAGTTCCAGTTGCGACAGCGGAGGCAGCAGCTGCGGAAGCAGCTGTGGCAGCAGTTGCGGCGGCGGAGGCGGCGACTGATTGAACGGCTGAGTTCGTGTCACACCATGGGGTCACACCCCAAGTGTGACACGGGCTGAACTGTACTTGGAAATATCAGGCGGGGCCGGTGGCGACGGGGCGGGTGCTGTCGGCGCACCATTCGGACCAGGAGCCGGGATACAGGGCGGCGCCCGGCAGGCCGGCGATTTCCAGGGCGAGCAGGTTGTGGCAGGCGGTGACGCCGGAGCCGCATTGCATGACGGCGCCAACCGGCGCACCCACTACCGGCGTCAGTTCCTGCTTCAGCGCGGCGCCGTCTTTGAAGCGGCCGTCGGCTTGCAGGTTGTCTTTGAAGAAGCGGTTGCGCGCGCCGGGAATGTGGCCGCCCACCGGGTCTATCGTTTCGTTCTCGCCGCGGAAGCGGTCGTTGGCGCGGGCGTCGACTACTTGCAGGCGTTTTACCCCGAGGTTTTCAAGCAGCTCGGCTGCCGACACTGTGCGCACCAGGGCTGCCTTGTCGGCGAGCTTGCCGCGCGGGCGTTCGGCGACCGACGTGACCAAAGGCTGGCCGGCGGCGCTCCATGCGGCCAGGCCGCCGTCCAGCACCGCCGCTGCGCCATGGCCAACCCAGCGCAGCAGCCACCACAGGCGCGCCGCGTACATGCCGCCGTGCGCATCGTAGGCGACAACTTGCGTATCGTCGTTGATGCCCCAGCGGCGCAGGGTTTCCAGCAGCGCGGCGCGGTCCGGCAAGGGGTGGCGGCCACGGAACACGCCATCGCTACCCGTCTTGGGACCCGACAGGTCGGTGTCGATATTGGCGAATTGCGCGTTTTCGATATGACCTTCGGCAAAGGCGTTGCGGCCGAAGTCCGGATTCATCAGGTCGTGGCGGCAATCGAGGATGACCCACTGCGGGTCGGACAGGTGCTGCGAAAGGGTGTTGGCGTCGATCAGGGTAGTGAACATGCGTGGTCCTTATACTTCGCTGGCAATCGGGTCGGTTTCGGAAATGGCCTTGCCACGTTCCGTGCTGCGGGTATTGTAGAACGTCGCGGCCACACCGGACAGCAGGATGATCGCGATGCCCACCCAGCTTAGCCAGCCGAAGCTGTCGCTGAACAGCAGCACGCCCCAGAAGCTGGAGAACACAATCCCGGTGTACTGCAGGTTGGCTACCACCAGCGTCTTGCCGAGGCGGTAGGCGCGCGTCATCGCCACTTGTGCGGCGGTGGCGCACAGGCCAATGCCCAGGATCAGCAGCACGCCGCGTGCGTTGTCCAGCGGGTGCCAGTTCCATCCGCTTTCCAGCAGGTGTCCGCTGAAGCCGGCAAAGAAATTGGTGACGCTGAAAAAGAACACCACGCGCGACTCGGGTTCGCCGGCCAGGCCAAGCTTGCGCACCTGCATATAGGCCATGGCCGACAGCACGGAGGAACCGAGCGCCATCAGGGCGGGGCCGAGCTGGTTGGCGTCGAAGGCCGGTTGCAGCAGGCAGGTGACGCCGACAAAGCTCATGCCGACCGCCAGGATCAGCGGCCATTCGACGCGGTTTTTCCGGTGCCACCAGCCATGGCCGAACAGCCACACGGCGATCCAGATCGGCGCCATGTAATTGAGCGTCATGGCCGTGGCCAGGGGCAGCTTGGCGATGGTGTAGTACCAGATCCAGAGCGAAAGTACGCCGACCGCGCCGCGCCACAAGTGGGCCAGCGGCATGGTGGTCTTGAGGGTGCCGCGCTGCAGGCGCAGCATGGTGAACAGGATGACCATGCCGATCACCCCGCGGTACATCACCATTTCGGAAACGCTGAATTCACCGGACGCCAGTTTCACGCACACCCCCATGGCGGCGAACAGGAAACTGGCAACTAACATCCAGAGTGATTGCATCAGGTGTCCAGTTTGCTCCGGTACCATTCATGGAAGTGCTGCATGCCGTCTTCCATCGGTGATTGATACGGGCCGGCGTCGTTCTCGCCGCGCTCCATCAGGATCTTGCGCCCGGCGTCCATGCGGGCGCCGATTTCATCGTCCTCGACGCAGGTTTCCATATAGGCTGCGCGTTCGGCTTCGATGAATTCGCGCTCGAACAGCACGATTTCTTCCGGATAGTAGAACTCCACCACGTTGCGGGTGCGGTTCGGGCCTTCCGGCCACAGGGTCGAGACCACCAGCACGTGCGGGTACCACTCGACCATGATGTTCGGGTACAGGGTGAGCCAGATCGCGCCGTGCTTCGGCGGCTCGCCGTTGCGGAACTTGAGCAGCTGCTCGTGCCATGCCTGGTAGGTGTCGGAGCCTGACTTCTTCAGGCCGCGGTTCACGCCCACCGTCTGCACGCTGTAGTCCCGGCCGAATTCCCAGCGCAGGTCGTCGCAGGTGACGAAGCTGCCCAGGCCGGGGTGGAACGGCTCGACGTGGTAGTCCTCCAGGTAGACCTCGATGAAGGTCTTCCAGTTGTAGTCGCAGTGGTGCACTTCCACGTGGTCCAGCATGTAGCCGCTGAAATCCAGGTCCTTGGTGACCGACAGGCTCCCCAGCTTTTCCATGACGTCGTAGCCGTTCTGCTCGAACAGCAGGCCGTTCCAGCTTTGCAGCTTGGCCTTCGGCAGGTTCAGGCACGGGGTGTCCGGGAAGTGCGGGGCGCCAATCAGCTCGCCTTTCAGGTCGTAGGTCCAGCGGTGCAGCGGGCAGACGATGGTGTCTGCATTGCCGCGGCCATTGAACATCAGCGCTTGGCGATGGCGGCAGACATTGGACAGCAGTTCGATACCGTTGGCATTGCGAACCAGCATGCGGCCTTCATTTTCAGCCGCCAGCGTGGCAAAGTCGCCGATATTCGGCACCATCAGCTCGTGGCCGACGTAGCGCGGGCCTTTCTTGAACAGTTCCTGCATTTCACGCTGCAGCAGCGTTTCGTCAAAATAGACGGTGACCGGAAGTTGCGCGTTGGAACGCGCCAGCTTGGCGTGGCTACCCAGATCGGACATCCAAACCCCCCTTAATTAAATAATCAAACCAAGAAGAGAAAGATCCGCAAAGACCTGAATTCAGATAATAAAAACGGTATTTCGGACAGAACCGGAGATTATAGCGTGAAACAGGCTATCTTCGCTGAACTATCTGGGGCGGGGCGCGCGACAGTCAATGTGAAAGTAATTGCAACGTTTCCAGCGGATTAGAGGCCGCTTTTTAGACCGGATACAGGAGTTTGTTCTAAAATAGCGGGCTACACTCAAGTTATATGCCATGTCCAAGAAAATGAATGCGCCCGCCACCTTCGAGGAAGCGATGGCCGAACTGGCCCAGCTGGTCAGCCAGATGGAAGCCGGCCAACTGCCGCTGGAAGCTTCGGTGGCAGCCTATGCCCGCGGCTCCGAGCTGGTGAAATTCTGTGCCGGACAGCTCGACAAAGTCGAAGCCCAGGTCAAGGTGCTGGAAGGCGATATGCTCAAGCCATTCGCCGAAGGCGAGGAGGCCGTCCAATGACCGCATCGTTCCAGGACTGGATGAAGACCATCCAGGCCGGCATGGAGCAGGACCTGGCGTCCTACCTGCCTGCCGACGATATCGTTCCGGCCAAGCTGCACGCGGCCATGCGCTACGCCGTACTCGATGGCGGCAAACGGGTGCGCCCGCTGCTGGTGTATGCCGCCGGCGCCCTGTACGGCGCCGATGCGCAGGCCCTGAGCCGCGCGGCCGCCGCCTTGGAAATGATCCACGCCTATTCGCTGGTGCACGACGACATGCCCTGCATGGACGACGATGCGCTGCGCCGCGGCAAGCCGACGGTGCACGTGGCCTATGACGAAGCCACCGCGCTGCTGGTGGGCGATGCGCTGCAGGCGCAAGCCTTCGGCGTGCTGGCCGGCGTCGATTCGGTGCCGCCGCAACGCCTGGTCGGCATGCTGCGCCTGTTGGCCGATGCCGCCGGTTCGGCCGGCATGTGCGGCGGCCAGGCGATCGACCTCGATAGCGTGGGCATCAGCCTGACGCTGGAACAGCTGGAGCGCATGCACCAGCTGAAGACCGGGGCGCTGCTGCGCGCTTCCGTCGTGCTGGGTGCGATGGCGGGCAAGGATTTGACGGAAGCCGAACTGAAGGCGCTGCACGATTATTCGCGCGCCATCGGCCTCGCCTTCCAGGTGGTCGACGATGTGCTCGACGCGACGGCCGATTCAGCCACGCTGGGCAAGACGGCGGGCAAGGATGCGGCGGACAACAAGCCGACTTATGTATCCATCCTGGGCCTGGAGCCATCGATCGCCCTGGCGGAAAAATTGCGGCAGGATGCGCACGCTGCGCTGGCGCCGTTCGGAGAACAAGCTCTGCGCCTGCGTGAACTCGCAGACCTGATCGTGCAGAGGAAAGCTTAAACATGAAACTGCTTGAAACCATCAATAACCCGGCCGACCTGCGCAAGCTGGGCCGCCACCAGCTCACGCCACTGGCCGAAGAGCTGCGCAGCTTCCTGCTCGATTCCGTGTCCAAGACCGGCGGCCACCTGTCGTCCAACCTTGGCACGGTGGAGCTGACCGTTGCGCTGCACTATGTGTTCAACACGCCGCAAGACCGCATCGTGTGGGACGTGGGCCACCAGACCTACTCGCACAAGATCCTGACGGGCCGCCGCGACCAGTTCCATACGCTGCGCCAGCTGAACGGCATTTCCGGCTTCCCGCGCCGCGTGGAGTCGGAGTACGACACCTTCGGTACCGCGCATTCCTCGACCTCGATTTCCGCCGCGCTGGGCATGGCGCTGGGCGCCAAGATCAAGGGCGAGCACCGCCACGCTATCGCCGTGATCGGCGACGGCTCGATGACCGCCGGCATGGCGTTTGAAGCGCTGAACAACGCCGGCGTGGAAAAGGACTGCAACCTGCTGGTGATCCTGAACGACAACGACATGTCGATCTCGCCGCCGGTCGGTGCGCTGAACCGCTACCTGGCGCGCCTGATGTCGGGCCAGTTCTACGCCGCCGCCAAGAACGTCGGCAAATCGGTGCTGCCAGGCCCGTTGCTGGAAGTGGCCAAGCGCCTGGAAGAACATGCAAAAGGCATGGTGGTTCCGGCCACCATGTTCGAAGAACTGGGCTTCAACTACATCGGCCCGATCGACGGCCATGACCTCGATTCGCTGATCCCGACGCTGCAGAACATCAAGCAGCTCAAGGGCCCGCAATTCCTGCATGTGGTGACCCGCAAGGGCCAGGGCTACAAGCTGGCCGAGGCCGAACCTATCCTGTACCACGGCACCGGCAAGTTCAATCCTGCCGAAGGCATCAAGCCCGCCCTGGCGCCTTCCAAGAAGACCTATACCGAAGTATTCGGCGACTGGCTGTGCGACATGGCCAAGGCCGACAAGCGCCTGGTCGGCATTACGCCGGCCATGCGCGAAGGCTCGGGCATGGTGCGCTTCGATAAAGAGTATCCGGACCGCTACTTCGATGTCGGTATCGCCGAGCAGCACGCGGTAACCTTCGGCGCCGGCCTGGCTTGCGAAGGCCTGAAGCCGGTCGTGGCGATCTACTCGACCTTCCTGCAGCGCGGCTACGACCAGTTGATCCACGACGTGGCGCTGCAAGACCTGGACGTGACCTTTGCGCTGGACCGCGCAGGCCTGGTGGGCGCCGACGGCGCTACCCACGCCGGCAACTACGACCTGGCCTACCTGCGCTGCATCCCGAACATGGTGGTGATGGCGCCGTCCGACGAGAACGAATGCCGCCAGATGCTCTCGACCGCTTACCACTACCCCGGTCCTGCGGCGGTGCGCTATCCGCGCGGCGCCGGCATCGGCGCGGCCATTGCGCAGGAACTGACCACGCTGCCGATCGGCAAAGGCGAAATCCGCCGCAAGGGCCAGAAGATCGCTATCCTGGCCTTCGGTTCGATGGTGGCGCCGGCGATGGGCGCGGCCGACCTGCTGAACGCCACCGTGGCCAATATGCGCTACGTGAAGCCGCTCGACGTGGAACTGGTCAAGCAGCTCGCTGCCGACCACGATTTCCTGGTGACGGTGGAGGAGGGCTGCATCATGGGCGGCGCCGGCGCTGCCGTTGCCGAAGCCATGGCCGCCGCAGGCATCACCAAGCCGATCCAGATGCTCGGCCTGCCGGACAAGTTCATCGACCACGGCGACCCGGCCAAGCTGCTGGCGCTGGTGGGCCTGGATGCCGCCGGCATCGCGGCCTCGATCAAGGCGCGCTTCGGCGACGAACCACGCCTGGTGGTCAACAACGGTTGATCGGATATGCCCCACAAGGAACGGCGCTGCGGCGCCGTTTTTTTTGCCTAGCATGTTAATAGTGTTGCAATATTGTTGCGCTGTACATGTTTTTGCTTGAACAACATAGTTGCTTCCGCTAACGTGGCTGCTGCAAATGATGAATATTTGCGCAATCAAACAATTAACGGAGGAAGACGATGTTCAAGAAGATTGGTCTGTTCCTGTTTGCTGTAGGCGTTGCAGCAGCTGCCTATGCCGGTTCCCCTGAATGCTACGCGGCTTGCGATGCCGAACTCGATGCTTGCCAGGAGGCGGGCGGGCATTGGTACAACTGCCGCGCCGATTTCTTCGCCTGCAACAAGGCATGCGACGCCGAATAAGCGATTGAGCCTTAGCCGCCACCGTCACCAACATCTGCGAAGACATCGATGATCAAGCATTTGAAGACCCTGGGCATGTATGCCCTGATCCTGGCAGCCGGCCTTGCGGTCGGCGTGGCGGTGGCAAAAGTACCCGCCCTGTTCAAGAAGGACTTTGTGCAGGGCGACTACTCCGCCTACCTGACGCAGCATAAGGCGCAGGTAGTGTTGTACGGTACGGAGACCTGTCCCTATTGCGCCAAAGCGCGTGCCTACTTCAAGGAGAACGGTATTGCCTACGCCGACCTGGATGTCGGCAAGCCGGGCGAGTCGCGCGAGGAGTTCAAAAAACTCGGCGGGAAAAACGTTCCCCTGCTGCTGATAGGCGAGCGCCGTATAGACGGCTTTAATGTCGCCGTTATCCATGCGGCATTGAAGGCCGACGGGCGTGCTATGCTGGGCCGGTGATCTTCCCCCACGGAGGCAGTCGTGAAAGCCGCAAGCCTTGCCGTTATCCTGCTGGCCGTGTGCGCCGCAGCCTTTGCCGGGCAGCCCCCGCCCCCATCGATCAAGTTGCCCACGATGGAGGACGCGCCGGCTGAGGCGCCAGCCAAAACCAGGTCCTCCACAACGCAGCAGAAACGCGCCGCCACCACGCTGCCTGCCCGCATGCCGTACATCGTCATGTATGCCACGGCCACCTGTCCCTATTGCGCCAAGGCGCGGGCGCATATGGCCGCGCGCGGCATTCCTTATGAAGAGCGGGATGCCGGTGATTCGCAGGAGTTCGGGCAGCTCGGCGGACGCGGTGTGCCGTTGTTCGTCATCGGTTCTGAAGTGCTGCATGGTTTCAATCCTGCAGCGCTGGATGCCGCTATCCGGCGCGCTGCGCCTTGATTTCTTGCGCTATCTCTCGCTCGCGTTGCTGGCAGTGTTCACCCCTGCGCTTGCGCAAGTGCCCGATTCCGGTCGTTGGCAGGAACTGCGCTTTGCTGCGGAGGAAGTGGGGCAGCGCGCGGAAGACCGGTATATTGAGCAGACGGTGTCGCTTGCCGCGGCTGGCCGGCTTGACCGTGACAAGGTCTTGCTGCTGCGCGTGAGGCGCGTCGCGCAGGGGCTGGTGCACGCGGCAAGTGCGCTCAAGCCGGCTGCTGCGGAATGGCCGTGGGAAGTCCACGTGACCGACGATCCTGCAGTCGAAGCGGAAAGCCAGCCTGGCGGCAAGCTGCTGGTGGGCAGCCTGTTTATTGAAAGCCTGCGGCTGGATGATGGCGAACTGGCGATCCTGCTGGCGCATGAAATCGCGCACGTGGTTGCGGAGCATGGGCGCGAGACCTTGTCGGAGGCGCTGCTCGACAGCCGGCGCGACTTGCCGCTGGAGGTGGTAGAGGAGCGGCTGGCCTCCGACATCCCCTTGCAATTTCGCCTGTCGAAGCTGTCCGCGATCCAGGAGCGGGAAGCCGACCAACTCGGCATGTTGATCGCCTATCGCGCCGGCTGGCCTCGCTCAGCCATGCTGTCCTTCTACAGCAAGCTTGCCGCCGATTCCAGCGGCCCCGCGCTGCTGGTCAGCCACCCCAGCGGGGCCACTCGCCTCAGCCTTGCCAAAGGCATGTCGCGCCTACTTGGCGACTAGTGCCGCGGCGCGCGCCATTTCCGCGTAGCCGGCGTCGCTTGGGTGCAGGTGGTCGCCGGAGTCGAAGCCGGCGCGCAGGCGAGTCGGGTGCGCAGGATCGCGCAGCAGCTGGTCGAAATCGATGGTTGCGTCGAACTCGCCGCTGTGGCGGATCCAGTCGTTGACTTCGTGCCGTACCTTGTCTTTGGCTGGCGAATAATGGCCCGAGTAGGGCGTGCCGTGCAGGGCGCCTTCGAATGGCAGCAGGGTGCCGCCGACGATACGGACCTGGCGTGCACGCGCGGCGCTGATCAGCTTGCGGTAACCGGCAATCATGGCGCTGGCCGTGGCTGGCGCTTCCTGCGGCGCGAAGGCGCTGCCGGGCCAGCCGATGTCGTTGATGCCCAGCAGGACGATCACCGTGCCGACGCCCGGCTGCGCCAGCACATCGTGCTCGAAGCGCGCCGCCGCCTTTTCACCCATTCCATCGGACAGCAGGCGGGCGCCGGAAATGCCGGCATTGGCCACGGCGACGCCGTCGGCGCGCGCGGCCAACTGGTCGGGCCAGCGCAGGTCGAGGTCCGGCGTCGAGCCGTTGCCGTCCGTGATCGAATCGCCGAAGGCGACGACGGCAAGGCGCGCGGGGCCTGCGACCTGCACGGCGCTGAGGAAGGTGCGGCCTGTCATGGCTTGTGCAGCCGGCAATGCGGTGGCGGCGGCCAGGTTGCCGGGGGCGACAAACGCTGTCTGCTGCGCACCCCAATGGAAGGTCGCCAGCGCGGTGCGCTGGGGCAGCCAGGTCGATATCGACAGGCGCTGGCGGGCGGCTATCGGCAGGGATGCCGCGTCACTGGTGGCCGTCTGCCCCGGCGCGATCGTCACGCCGCGCTGGCCGCCGAAGGTCAGTTGCACCCCTGAGCCATCCTGCTGCGACGAGGCGGCGCGCGACGCTTCGCCGCGTGTCGCTGCCAGCCGAGCCTCGCCGATCACGAGCGGCGCAGCGCCATAGCGGTTGGAGTAGGTGATGCGAACCTGCTCGCCGCCGACGCTGGTGCGCACGACTTCGCGCACCGTCTGGGCCTCCAGCGCGGGTGGCAGCATGGTGGGCAAGGCGAATTCGGCGCCCCAGGCTGGCATTGGCGCGGCATACCAGGTGGTGCGCCATTCGGCTGCGTGGACGGCGGTGGCAGCCAGCATTGCGGCCAGGGAAGCGGTCAGGCGTTTCATGAGGATTCTCCAGTTGATTGGGGTGGAGACATCCTCGTTTATTCTGAATGCGACTGGTAGCCTGGAAAATGGACTATAGTTAAGTCCAGAATGGAATGACTATGGATACCTTACGCTCCCTCCAGTGCTTCGTGCGCGCCATTGAACTGGGCAGCCTGTCGGCTGTCGCCCGCGAGCAGCGCACGACGCAATCGAACATCAGCAAGATCGTCGCCGCGCTGGAGGACGAACTTGGCGTGCGCCTGCTCGAGCGCAGCACCGCCAGCCTGTCGCCCACCATGCCCGGCCGCCGTTTCTATGAACGCGCCCGCGGCGTGCTCGAAGAATATGCCGATGCCGTGGCCGATGTGCGCGGCGAAACCGCCGCCGCCAGCGGCCTGCTGCGCATCAATGCGCCGGTAGCACTGGGCCAGTTTTGCCTCAACGCCTACGTACAGGACTTCCTGCGGCAATACCCGGGCATTGAAGTGGAGCTGATCCTGAACGACCGCATGGCGGACCTGGTGGAGGAGGGTGTCGACATCGCCGTGCGCCTTGGCAGCGACTTGCCGCCGAACGTGGTCGCGCGCCGGGTCGGCGTCTCGCCACGCATGCTGGTGGCCGCACCGGCCTACCTGAAAGCCCACGGCACGCCGCAAACGCCGGCCCAGCTGGCCGGCCATGAATACATCCGCTTCGCCTGGCTGAGCACAGGCGACCGGCTTGAATTATCGGATGGTGAACAAAGCGTGACGGTCGCCACGCATGGCCGTTATCGCGTCAACAACGCGCTGGCAATCCGCGACACGTTGGCTGCAGGCGCCGGCATCGGCCTGTGCCCGCAATGGCTGGTGCACGACCTGCTGGCCCGGCGCAAACTGCGCCGGGTGCTGCGCGACTGGCAAGGGCCGGGGCAGGAACTGAACCTGCTGTACCCCAGCCGCCGCTACCTGCCGCACCGGGTGCGGCTGATGCTTGATTACCTGCAGCAGCGCTTTGCCGCGCAGGCGGGTTTTTAACCGCGTTTGCGGTCGTGGTGCCACAGCACGTCGCTGCCGCCGGCGAAGCGGTTCAGCACGCGCGCCAGCACGAACATCAGGTCCGACAGGCGGTTCACGTACTGGCGCGGGAAGTCGTGGATGGTTTCCGTCTTGCCCAGGGTGACGATGGCGCGTTCGGCGCGGCGGCACACGGTGCGGCAGACATGCGACACCGCGGCGGCGCGCGAGCCGGCCGGCAGGATGAATTCCGTCAGCGCAGGCAGCGTGGCGTTGTACTTGGCCAGCAGTGCATCGAGGCGCTCGACATGTTCTTCCTTGATCATCTGGTAGCCCGGAATGCACAGCTCTCCGCCCAGGTCGAACAGGTCGTGCTGGATCGAGACCAGTTCATCGCGCATTTCGTCCGGCAGCGGCTCGGCCAGCAGCACGCCCAGGTTGGAGTTCAGCTCATCCACTTCGCCGATGGCCTGGATGCGCACATTGTCCTTGTCCACGCGGGAGCCGTCGCCCAGGCCGGTGGTGCCTTTGTCGCCGGTACGGGTGGCGATTTTCGAGAGTCGATTACCCATTGCAGCCTCAATTTGTCGTTAACGCTGGCAGGATACGACAAATTACCAATGGTTGGGAGGGGATTTCCGCGTGCCTGCAGGATTTGAACTTACAATGGATTAATGAATAACAGCACAGCCTTCGTTGCCGCCCTGCGCGCGGCCCTGCCGCCGGCGAGCGTGCTGTCCGACCAGGAAGACACCCGCCCCTACGAATGCGACGGCCTCTCGGCCTATCGCCAGCTCCCGATGGCGGTCGCCCTGCCGGCCGACGAGGCGCAGGTGCTGGCGGTGCTGCGGATATGCCGCCAGTTCAATGTGCCGATCGTGCCGCGCGGCGCGGGTACCGGCCTGTCCGGCGGCGCCATGCCGATTGCCGACGGCCTGGTGCTGTCCACCGCGCGCATGAACCAGATCCTGCGCGTGGATGCCTATGCGCGTACGGCGGTGGTGCAGCCGGGCGTGCGCAACCTTGCCATTTCCGAAGCGGCCGAACCCAGCGGCCTGTATTACGCTCCCGATCCCTCGTCGCAGATCGCCTGCACCATCGGCGGCAATGTGGCGGAGAATTCGGGCGGCGTGCATTGCCTGAAGTACGGCCTGACCGTGCACAACGTGCTGCGCGTGCGCATGGTGGCCATCGAGGGCGACGTGGTGGAACTGGGCGGCGAATCGCTCGATGCGCCGGGCCTGGACCTGCTGGCCGCCTTCGTTGGTTCCGAGGGCATGCTGGGCATCGTCACCGAGGTCACCGTCAAGCTGGTGCCCAAGCCTGCCAGTGCGCGCGTCATCATGGCGTCCTTCAACGAAGTGGCGGCGAGCTGCAGCGCGGTGGCTGACGTGATCGCCGCCGGCATCATCCCGGCCGGGCTGGAGATGATGGACCGTACTTCTTCGCGCATGGTGGAGCCTTTTGTGCGCGCCGGCTACGACACCGACGCCGCGGCGATCCTGCTGTGCGAGGCGGATGGCACGGTCGATGAGGTCGAAGAGGAAATCGCCCGCATGACGGCAGTACTGCAAGCGGCCGGCGCCAGCGCGGTGCTGGTGTCGGGCAGCGAGGCGGAGCGGCTGAAATTCTGGTCCGGCCGCAAGAACGCCTTCCCGGCGGCCGGCCGCATCTCGCCCGACTACTACTGCATGGACGGCACCATCCCGCGCAAGCAGCTGGCGCGCGTGTTGTTGGGTATCGGGCAGATGGAGGCAAAATACGCCCTGCGCTGCGCCAACGTGTTCCATGCCGGCGACGGCAACCTGCACCCGCTGATCCTGTTCGATGCCAACCGGCCCGACGAACTGCAGCGCGCCGAAGCGTTCGGCGCCGAGATCCTCGCCTTGTGCGTGGCGGTGGGCGGCACCATCACCGGCGAGCATGGCGTGGGCATCGAGAAGATCGACTCGATGTGCGCCCAGTTCAGCGATGCCGAACTGGCCGCGTTCTCTGCGGTGAAACAGGCTTTCGATCCCCTGGCGCTGCTGAACCCGAACAAGGCCATTCCCACGCTGAACCGCTGCGCCGAATTCGGCAAGATGCATGTGCGCGCGGGACGCTTGCCGCACGCCGGCTTGCCGAGGTTCTGACATGGATGCGATCCTCGAACAATTCCGCGCCCGCATCCGGTCGGCCAGCGCCGACGGCACGCGGCTGCTGCTGCGCGGCGGCGGCACCAAGGACTGGTACGGCCAGAACGTGGTGGGCGACGTATTCGACACTCGCGCCTACGCCGGCGTGGTCGATTATGAACCGACCGAACTGGTTGTCACGGCGCGCTGCGGTACGCCGTTGGCCGAGATCGAAGCCCTGCTGGCCCGGCATGGGCAGATGCTGGCGTTCGAGCCGCCGCGCTTTGGCGCCGGTTCGACAATTGGCGGCGTGGTGGCCAGCGGTTTGTCCGGCCCGCGCCGCGCGACTGCCGGGGCGTTGCGCGACTTCGTATTGGGGGCGCAGTTGTTGGATGGCCGCGGCGAGTTGCTGTCTTTCGGCGGCCAGGTGATGAAGAATGTGGCGGGCTACGACGTGTCGCGGCTGCTGGCCGGCTCGCTGGGCACGCTGGGCCTGATTACCCAGGTCTCGCTGAAAGTGCTGCCGCTGCCTTTCTGCGAAGCGACCATCCGCTTCGAGGCGGATGAAATCAAGGCGCTGCGCATGATGAATGAATGGGCGGGGCGGCCGCTGCCGCTGTCGGGCACTTGCTGGCACGCCGGCGTGCTGACTGTGCGCCTGTCCGGCGCCCAGGCGGCAGTCAGGGCGGCGCAGTCAGGCATGGGAGGCGAGGCGCTGGCCGCTGGCGATGCATTCTGGAGCGCCTTGCGCGACCAGGGCGCCGATTTCTTCGCGGCGGCGGAGGCCGGGGCTGCGGAGCTGTGGCGCCTTTCGGTGCCGGCCACCGCCAGCGCGCTGGTCATGCGCGGCGAGCAGATGATCGAGTGGGGCGGGGCACAGCGCTGGCTGCGCGTCGACCGCGGCGCGGCCGACGATATCCGGCGCGTTACGGCGGCGGCGGGCGGCCACGCTACGCGCTACCGGGTAGCGAGCGAGGACCTTGGCGCGGGCGTAGGCGCCTTCCATCCTTTGGCGCCGGCGATCGCGCGCATCCATCAGCGCCTGAAAGCCGCCTTCGATCCCGCCGGCATTTTCAACCGCGGCCGCATGTACTGATATGCAAACGAACCTGGCAGATTTCATCAAGGGCACGCCGGAGGGCGATGAAGCGGAGGCGATCCTGCGCGCCTGCGTGCATTGCGGCTTCTGTACCGCCACTTGCCCGACCTACCAGCTTCTGGGCGATGAGCTGGATGGGCCGCGCGGGCGCATCTACCTGATCAAGCAGGTGCTGGAAGGCGCTGCGGTGACGGCCAGTACCCAGCTTCACCTGGACCGCTGCCTGACTTGCCGCAATTGCGAAACCACCTGTCCTTCGGGCGTCAAATACGGCCGCCTGGCCGACATCGGGCGCAAGGTGGTGCAGCAGCGCGTGCCGCGCAAGCTGCCAGACCGCATCAGGCGCTATGTGCTGAAGGAAGCCTTGCCGCGCCGCTGGCTGTTCGAGCCGGCCCTGCGCATGGGGCAGCTGCTCAAGCCTGTGCTGGGCAAGCCGTTGCAGGACAAGCTGCCGCCGCGCGGCCGCGCGGCAGCATGGCCAACGCGCCGGCACGCCCGCAAGATGCTGGTGCTGGACGGCTGCGTGCAGCCCGGCCTGGCGCCCAATATCAACGCGGCCACCGCGCGCGTGCTCGACACGCTGGGCGTGCAGCTGGTCGCAGCGCCGGGTGCCGGCTGCTGCGGCGCGTTGCGCTTCCACCTGAATGACCAGGAGGCCGCGCTTGGCGATATGCGGCGCAACATCGACGCCTGGTGGCCGTATGTGGCGCAAGAACAGGTGGAGGCGATCGTGATGACCGCCTCCGGCTGCGGCGTCACGGTGAAAGAGTACGGCCACCTGCTGGCGCACGACGGCGCCTACGCCGCCAAGGCGGCCCGCATTTCCGGCATGACGCGCGACCTGGCTGAAATCCTGCCCACGTTCGAGGCCGAGCTGGCGCAGCGCGCGGATGCAACCCGGGCCGGCGCCGGGCCAGTCGCATGGCACCCGCCCTGTACGCTGCAGCACGGCCAGCAAATCCGCGGCAAGGTCGAGGGCCTGCTGCGCGCGCTCGGCGTGGAAGTGAAACTGTGCCGCGACGCCCACCTGTGCTGCGGTTCAGCGGGCACCTATTCGCTGCTGCAACCGGAGTTGTCGCAGCAACTGCGCGAGCGCAAGCTGGCCAACCTGGCCGATACCGGCGCCGAGCGCATCGTCTCGGCCAATATCGGCTGCATCGGCCACCTGCAGTCCGGCACGCAAACGCCGGTGGAACACTGGATCGAGCTGGTCGACCGCGCGCTGCACGGCTAGCCTCAGCGCTCGGCCCACTTGTCCATGATGCGCGCCACTTCGGACAACTGGCCGAGGAACAGGTCCACCAGCCGCGGCTCGAAGTGCAGGCCGCGCTGGTCCTGCATCCAGGCGCAGGCATCCTCCAGTTTCCAGGCCGCCTTGTAGGGCCGCACGGACGTCAGCGCATCGAATACGTCGGCCACTGCAATAATGCGGGCGGCCAGCGGGATCTCTTCACCGGCCAGCCGGTTGGGATAGCCGCTGCCGTCCCACTTTTCATGATGCGACAGCGCCACGTCGTGCGCCATGGCCAGCATGCCGCCCTCGTGCTGGCCGATGATATGGGCGCCGATGCCGGGGTGGGTTTGCATGATCTTGTACTCCTGCGGCGTCAGGCGGCCCGGCTTTTGCAGGATGCTGTCGGGGATGCCGATCTTGCCGATATCGTGCATCGGCGCCGAAATGAACAGGTCATCGGCTTGCTGCTCGTCGAAGCCGGCGGCAGTGCCGAGCAGCCGGGCGTAGTGGCTCATGCGGATCACGTGCAGGCCGGTTTCGTTGTCCTTGTATTCGGCGGCCAGGCCGAGGCGCTGCACGATGGCCAGGCGGCTGGCGCGCAGCTCCTCCATGCGCACCATGGACAGGTGCAGCTTGACGCGGGCCTTGACCACGGCCGGGCTGAGCGGCTTGCTGATGAAGTCCACCGCGCCGGCCTCGAAGCCGTCCACTTCATCGGTCGAATCGGTCAGCGCGGTGACGAAGATTACCGGGATCTTGCTGCTGGCAGGGTTGGCTTTCAAGACCCGGCATACGTCGTAGCCTGTCATTTCGGGCATCATCACGTCGAGCAGGATCAGGTCGGGCTTTTCGTTGACCGCCAGTTCGATGGCGCGCGCGCCATCCTTGGCGAACAGCAGGCGGTACTTGTCCTGCAGGACCTGGCGCAACAGCTGCAGGTTGGTCGATTCGTCATCGACGGCAAGCACGGTGGCCTGTCGGGTCATGGCATTTTCCTTTGCATCGGCAGGCATTCGTCGAGCAGTTCCTGCAGGGCGCCGCGCGCCACCGTGAAGTCGAAGTCGTCGAGCGCGCGTTGCAAGGCCTGCAGCCGCTCTTCGGCCGCCCGGCCGTGCAGCAGCTCCGACAGCGCCGCCAGTTCCTGCTGGTCGAAGCTGCCGCGTTCCAGCGACTGCAGCATGGCATTGCCCATCGCGCGCACCTGTTCCTGGTCGAGCGCCGCTGCCGGGCCGGCTGCCGCTTCCGCGGCGGGCCCGGGGCGGATATCGTCCTGCGCCCACACCGCCGCCAGCGCATCGGACAGGCACAGGGCAGCCTGCTCCAGCAGATCCGGCAGCGCCGCCCGCCCGTCCTGCGCCTGCAAGCTGCTTTCCAGGCGCCACAGCGCATCGGCCAATTGTTCCATGCCGAGGTTGGCGGCGGCGCCACGCAAACGGTGCGCCAGGGCGGCGCAGGCGGCGTGCTGGCCGGTCGCGAGCCCGGCCCGCAGTTCCCGCTCTGCGCTTTCATACTCGTGCGCAAAACGGCGCAATGCGCGCTGGTAGGCTTCGCGCTGGCCGGCCCAGCGCGCCAGGCCTTTTTCCGCATTCAGTACCATGCCGCGCGCCGGGATGGCGGCCGGCGCCAGCTGCGGGGCGCCGGCGGGCATGCCGAGCACACGTGCCAGTTCCTGCGTCAGCACGGCCACATCGACCGGCTTGGTGGTGAAACCGTCCATGCCCGCCTCGCGCGTGGCATCGCGGTCGCGTTCCAGGACGCTGGCGGTCATGGCGATGACAGGTGTGCGCCTGCGGCCCGCGGCCGCTTCGTCGGCGCGGATGCGGCGCGTGGCTTGCAGGCCGTCCATGCCCGGCATCTGCACGTCCATCAGGATGGCATCGAATTGCGCTTCCGCCGCCAGTTGCGCCGCCATTGCGCCATCGCCGGCGCCGGTCACGGTATGCCCCAGTTTTGCCAGCAGCAGCATCAGCACCTCCAGGTTTTGCGGCACGTCGTCGGCTGCCAGGATATGCATCGGCGGCAGCAATACCGGTGCTGCCGCGCTGCGTACCGCCTCGTCGCGCGCCGCCAGCAGCGGCAGCATGACGTGGAAGGTGCTGCCTTTGCCCGGTACGCTCTCGGCCCACAGGCGGCCGCCCATCAGCTCCACCAGCTGCTTGCAGATGGTGGTACCCAGTCCGGTGCCGCCGAAGCGGCGGTTCATCGAGGCATCGGCCTGTACGAAGGGTTCAAAGATGGCCGCCATGCGGTCGGCGGCGATGCCGATGCCGGTATCGCCGATGGCGAAATGCACCATACGCCGCTCGCCTTCCCGTGCCGCGCTGGCAGCCAGCGACACGCCGCCCTGGCTGGTGAACTTGATCGCGTTGTCCAGCAGGTTGGTCAGCACCTGGCGCACGCGCAATTCGTCGCCATGGATCCAGTTCGGCAGGGCTGGGTCGTAGTGCAGCGACAGCGATAGTCCCTTGGCCTTGGCCGCGTTGCCCATGCTCGAGGACAGCTCGTCGCTCAGTGCCAGCAGGCTGAAATCGTGCAGTTCGAGCTCCACCGCGCCCTTGTCCAGCTTGGCCGTGTCGAGGATGGCGTTCAACAGGCGCAGCAGCGAGCGGCCGGCATTGCGCACCGTGTCGAGGTGGCGCCGCTGCACGGCAGTGAGTTCGCCATGCAGCAGCACGTCGGTAAAACCGAGGATGGAATTCATCGGCGTACGGATTTCGTGGCTCATATTGGCCAGGAAGGCGGCGCGCGCAGCGGCGGCGCCCTCGGCACGCTCCTTGGCCACGCGCAGGTCCAGCTCCATCAGGCGGCGATTGCTGATGTCGAGCACCACGCCGTCCAGCAGTTCGACTTCGCCGCTCGGGCCCAGCACCACATTGCCGTTGCCCCAGAACCAGTGGATGCTGCCGTCGCGGTGGATGATCCGGTATTCCAGCGTGAAGGGGCGGCGCTGTTCGACTGCTAGGCGCGCGCCTTGCTGGACTGCCGGAAAGTCGTCTGGATGCACCAGTTCCCCGAACAGGCGCTTGGGCGGGTCGCCCAGGAAGTCGGCAGCGGGATAGCCGGTCATGCTTTCGATGGCATCGTTGACAAACACCAGCGGCCAGCCGGGTGTGTTGCGGCAGCGGAAGGTTATGCCCGGGATGTTCGTGACCAGCGAGCGCAATTGCTCTTCGCTGGCGCGCAGCGCCTGTTCCAGGTCGCTCACGTGGTGGAACAGGGCGCGGTAGCGCAGCATGCCGTTGGCGAATACCACCAGCGCCGTCAGCAGCGCCGTGGTCACGGTCACGGCCAGCGCCAGGAAGCCGGCATTGGCAATGCCGCTGGCCGGGTCGAGCGGCACCCGGCCGACAAAGCGTGCCGCGGCCATGCCGGTGTAGTGCATGCCGGAGATGGCGCAGCCCATGATCAGGCCTGCCGCGGCGACGCTGCCGCTTTCCCCCAGCCTGCCGCGCAGGCCCTGCAAGCCGAAGCGCACCCACAGCGCCAGGGTCGCCAGCGCAATGGCGACCATGATGGACCAGCCGAACATCCACGGGTCGTAGCGCAACTGCAGCGCCGAGCGCATGGCCGCCATGCCGGTGTAGTGCATGGCGCCGATGCCGGCACCGACCAGCACGCCGCCCACCAGCAGGCTGCGCAAGCCGATGCGATGGCGGCTCAGCAGCGACAGGGCGACAGTGGAGGCGGCGATGCTGGGCAGCATCGACAGCAGGGTGGTGGCGGGATCGTAGGAGACCGGCGTGCACAGGTCGAAGGCCAGCATGCCGATGAAGTGCATGGCCCATACCCCGCTGCCAAGGGCCAGGCTGCCGGTCACCAGCGCGGCCAGGCGCAGCGTGCGCTTGCTGCTGCGCGCTGCCTGGCCGGCCAGCTGCAAGCCCATGGCGGACGAGAAACTCGCCACCAGCACCGACAGGATGACCAGCGCTGGAGTGTAGATCCCGTAAGTGAGTAGCGCCGGGTCGGCAGGCGGAGAGAACAGCTGGATCAAGTAGTGCTTGATCTCGCCCATGACGGCGCCCCTTCCTTATTGCGCTATCAGCTTCCTGATTTCATCCGCCAGGTCGGCAGGCTTGGTGGTCGGCGCATAGCGGTCATGGATGCTGCCGTCCTTGCGCACCAGGAACTTGGTGAAATTCCACTTGATGCTTTCCCAGCCGAAGATGCCGGGAGCGTTCTTCGTCAAATGCCGGTACAGCGGATGCGCATTGTCGCCTTTGACCTCGATCCTGGCGAACACCGGGAAAGTCACGCCGTAGTTCTTTTCGCAGAAGGCGCCGATTTCTTCAGCGTTGCCGGGTTCCTGCTGGCCGAACTGGTTGCAGGGGAAGCCCAGTACTTCGAAGGGCTGGCCGGCAAACTCCTTGTGCAATTCCTCCAGCCCCTGGTACTGCGGCGTGAAGCCGCATTTGCTGGCGGTGTTTACGATCAGCAGCACCTTGCCCTGGTACTGCTTCAGGTCCACGTTCTGGCCCGCCAGGCTGTCGGCGCTGAAATCGTAAACAGTGGTCATCAGATGATCCCCAGGTGCTCGGTACCGGCCGCCAGGTCGCGGGTTTTCGCATCCTTCGATTCCAGCTTGATGGCAAGGCGCAGGTCGTTCACCGAGTCGGCGTTGCGCAGCGCATCTTCATAGGTGATCTGGCCGGCTTCGTACAGGTCGAACAGCGCCTGGTCGAAGGTCTGCATGCCCAGTTCGCGCGAGCGCTTCATCAGTTCCTTGATCTCATGCACCTGGCCCTTGAAGATCAGGTCGGCGATCAGCGGGGAATTGAGCATGATCTCCACCGCCACGGCGCGGCCCTTGGCATCCTTTTTCGGGATCAGGCGCTGCGAGATCATGCCTTTCAGGTTCAGCGACAAGTCCATCAGCAGCTGCTGGCGGCGCTCTTCAGGGAAGAAGTTGATGATACGGTCGAGCGCCTGGTTGGAACTGTTGGCGTGCAGGGTAGCCAGCGCCAGGTGGCCGGTTTCGGCGAAGGCGATCGCGTGGTCCATGGTCTGGCGGTCGCGGATCTCGCCGATCTGGATCACGTCCGGCGCCTGGCGCAGGGTGTTCTTCAGCGCGATTTCCCAGTCTTCGGTATCGACCCCCACTTCACGCTGGGTGATGATGCAGTTGCGGTGCGGGTGCACGAATTCGACCGGGTCTTCGATGGTGATGATGTGGCCGTAGCTGTTGGCATTGCGGTGGCCCACCATGGCGGCCAGCGTGGTCGATTTACCGGAACCGGTAGCGCCGACCATGATCACCAGGCCGCGCTTGGACATGATCACGTCCTTCAGGATCGGCGGCAGGCCCAGTTCGTCGAACTCGGGGATCGAGCTGTTGATGGTACGCAGCACCATGCCGACGGAGCTCATTTGCACGAAGGCCGAGACGCGGAAACGCCCCAGGTCGCCCGGGCTGATGGCGAAGTTGGCTTCCTTGGTCTGCTCGAAGGAAGCGGTCTGCTTGTCGTTCATGATCGCACGGGCCAGGTCGGAGGTGTGGGCCGGCGTCAGGGCCTGCGCCGACACCGGCGTCATCTTGCCGTCGATCTTGATGGCCGGCGGGAAGCCGGCGGTGATGAATAAGTCGGAGCCCTTCTTGCTGACCATCAGGCGCAGCAAGTCGAACATGAATTTTGAAGCCTGGTCGCGTTCCATGATTAGCCTGGGAAATTATCTGGGATCTTGGCCGCTGCGCGCGCTGCGGCCGGGGAGATCATGTTGCGACGGATCAGGTCCGTCAGGTTCTGGTCCAGGGTCTGCATGCCGACGCTGTTGCCGGTCTGGATCGAGGAATACATCTGCGCGATCTTGGCTTCGCGGATCAGGTTACGGATGGCCGGGGTGCCGATCATGATTTCGTGCGCGGCGACGCGGCCGGAACCGTCCTTGGTCTTGAGCAGGGTCTGCGAAATGACGGCCTGCAGCGATTCGGACAGCATGGCGCGAACCATTTCCTTTTCTTCCGCCGGGAAGACGTCGATGATACGGTCGATGGTTTTCGCGGCGGAGGAGGTGTGCAGCGTGCCGAACACCAGGTGGCCGGTTTCCGCCGCCGACAGCGCCAGGCGGATGGTTTCCAGGTCGCGCAATTCGCCCACCAGGATCGCGTCCGGGTCTTCCCGCAGCGCCGAGCGCAGCGCGTTGTTGAACGACAGCGTGTGCGGCCCCACTTCGCGCTGGTTGATCAGGCACTTTTTCGATTCGTGCACGAATTCGATCGGATCCTCGATGGTCAGGATGTGGCCGTATTCGTTTTCATTGAGGTGGTTGACCATTGCTGCCAGCGTGGTCGACTTGCCGGAGCCGGTCGGGCCGGTCACCAGCACCAGGCCGCGCGGCTTGAGTGCGAAGTCGGCGAAGATCTTCGGCGCATTCAGTTCTTCCAGGGAGAGGATCTTGGAAGGAATGGTACGCAGCACGGCCGAAGCGCCGCGCTCCTGGTTGTAGGCGTTGACGCGGAAACGCGCCAGGCCCGGAATGGCGAACGAGAAGTCGCATTCCAGCATCTCTTCATAGGCCTTGCGCTGGCCGTCGTTCATGATGTCATAGATCATGCCGTGCACGTCTTTGTGCTCGAGCGGCGGCAGGTTGATGCGGCGCACGTCGCCGTGCACGCGTATCATCGGCGGCAGGCCTGCCGACAGGTGCAAGTCAGATGCCTTGTTCTTGACGGAGAATGCGAGAAGTTCGGAAATGTCCATTTATAATCCCTGTGCTTTTTCAATAGCCAAAAAAGCTTGGCCCTGTCTCATTCGATTATGTCCACAATAGCCCACAACTTGCAAGTTGTTACTGAAGCAATTAACGTTGCCGCACGCGAAGCGCGGCGCGTTCCCAACGAAGTGCAGCTGCTGGCTGTTGCCAAGACCTTCCCGGCGCAGGCAGTTTTCGAGGCGGTGCTGGCGGGACAGCGTGCTTTTGGCGAAAACTATGTGCAGGAAGGGGTGGACAAGATCCACGAACTGGCAAAAATGCGCGGCTGCACGCCGTTGGAGTGGCATTTTATAGGACCAATCCAGAGTAATAAGACGCGTCTTATAGCCGAAAACTTCGATTGGGTGCACACGATTGAACGCGAAAAGATCGCGCAGCGCCTGAGCGGGCAGCGGCCCGCGCACCTGCATCCCATGCAGGTCTGCATCCAGGTCAATACCAGCGGGGAGGCCAGCAAAAGTGGCGTACTGCCCGCCGACGCCGCAGCACTGGCCCGTACCGTGGCCGCGCTGCCGCGCCTTGTCTTGCGCGGCCTGATGGCCATCCCCGAGCCGGAAGACGATTTCGACAGGCAGCGCGCGGCCTTCCGCGTGCTGCGTGAACTCTACGATCAATTGCGGGCCGAGGGCATTGCGCTCGACACGCTGTCGATGGGCATGTCGGCCGATATGCGCGCCGCCATCCATGAAGGCGCGACCATTGTGCGCGTCGGCAGCGCCATTTTCGGCGCCCGCGACTACAACCAAGGGTAAGAAGTAATGAAAATTGCATTTATCGGCGGCGGGAATATGGCCGCTGCGCTGATCGCCGGCCTGGCCGGCAAGTTGACGCCCGGCGCAAATATCCACGTGGTGGACCCCAACCCGGCATCGCTGGAAAAGCTGCGCCAGGAGTACGGCGTGAGCGTTGCCGCTGCGGCCGGCGAGCCGGTGGCGGCGGCCGAAGTGCTGGTGCTGGCAGTCAAGCCCCAGGTCATGCACGAAGTGACGCAGCAATTGCTGCCGCTGCTGCAGGCGGCGCAGGCGGCCGGCCGTGCGCCGCTGGTGCTGTCGATTGCAGCCGGCATCCGCGCCGCCGACCTGGCGCGCTGGCTGGGCGGTTATCAGTCCATCGTGCGCACCATGCCGAACACGCCGGCCCTGATCGGCATGGGCGTGACCGGCATGGTGGCGTCCTGCGGCGTCAGCGCCGGGCAGCGCGCGGCGGCCGACCAGATCCTGCGCGCCGTCGGCGCCACGGTCTGGCTGGACGACGAGGCGAAAATCGATGCGGTGACGGCGGTTTCCGGCAGCGGCCCGGCCTATGTCTTCTATTTCATCGAAGCGATGCAGCAGGCGGCCCAGGAGTTGGGCCTGAGCGCCGAGCAGGGCAGGGAGCTGGCGATGGCTACCTTCAGCGGCGCCGCCCAGCTGGCGCTGCAGTCGACCGATCCGGTAGCGGTGCTGCGCGAAAAAGTGACCTCGAAGGGCGGCACCACCTATGCCGCGCTGGCCAGCATGGAGTCAAGCGGCGTCAAGGCGTCCATCATCAGCGCCGTCAAGGCTGCCGCCGCGCGCGGCAAGGAACTGGGCGAGCAGCTCGGCGCCGCCGGCTGAGCGGCGCCTCAGGCCGGCGCCAGGCTGCCATGGGCTGCAGTGCGGCCCAGGCCTGCCAGCAAGGCCGCCAGTTCGACTTCCACCTCCGCCACCAATGGCGGGATGCGCTCGATCTTGCCGGCTTCGGCCAGCATTTCAACCAGGCCGCACAGGGCGCTGAGTTCGCGCGCGCCGAACAGGCCAGCGCTGCCTTGCAGGCTGTGCGCGTTCAGGCTGATGGCCGCCATGTCCGCGCACTGGATGCCTTGCCGGATCGCGGCAAGCTGGCGCGGGCCCTCCTGCATGAAGGCGGCGCATGCGGCAGGGCTTAAGGCGCGGCCAGGCGCGGCCGGCATGGCGCCGCCTTCGGTGCCAAACATGGCGTCGAGGTCGGCCCGGCGCGGCGCATGCAGCTGCAAGCCGGCATGGCGGCCAATTTCCGCATGCAGGTTTGCTTCATCGATCGGCTTGGGCAGGAAACCGTTGGCGCCCGCTTCCATGAAGCGTTCGCGCTCCTCGGCTGCCGCATTCGCGGTCAGCGCAATGACCGGGATCGCGGGCTGGCGCACGCCGGCCGCGCCGGCGCGCAGCAGGCGCAGGGCGGCGATGCCGTCCATGCGCGGCATGCGGCTGTCCATGATCACCAGGTCGAAGTCGCGTTCCGCCAGGCGTGCCAGCGCAGCGGCGCCATCTTCCGCGATGGTTACCGCGTGCCCCATGT
Organism: Duganella sp. Root198D2; assembly: GCF_001428585.1. NCBI lineage: Bacteria > Pseudomonadati > Pseudomonadota > Betaproteobacteria > Burkholderiales > Oxalobacteraceae > Duganella > Duganella sp. Root198D2. The sequence goes on from NZ_LMIC01000008.1 coordinate 114,153, forward strand.
CGCCCAGCAGCTCGCGCAGGATGATCTGGTTGGTGCTGCCATCTTCCGCGCACAGGACCTGCAGGCGCACTGCATGCGGGGTGCGCGCCTCCAGTGCCCGCTCGACTGCCGGCTGCCCGGCCGGCAGCGGCAGCTGCACCTTGAACACGCTGCCGGCGCCGCGTTCGCTGCGCACCTCGATCGTGCCGCCCATGGCATCGACGATGTTCTTGCAGATTGCCAGGCCGAGGCCGGCGCCGCCATATTTGCGCGAAGTGGCGGCATTGGCTTGCTCGAATTTGCGGAACAGGCGGGAAATCGCATCCGGTTCGATGCCGATGCCGGTATCGCTGACCAGCAGCTCGATGCCGCCGTTGTGTCCCATGCCGGCAGTCATCCGTACTTCGCCGCGTTCGGTGAACTTGACGCCGTTGCCAACCAGGTTCATCACCACTTGGCGCAGGCGCAGCGGGTCGCCGCGCCACCAGCGCGGCAAGGCCGGGTCGATCTCCGCCACCAGCGAAATGCCCTTGGTTTCGGCGCGGTCGGCCAGCAGCGCCACCACGTCGCGCAGCAGGGCCGGCAGGTCGAAGTCGATGCTCTCGAACGGCATCTTGCCCGCTTCCAGGCGCGAAAAATCGAGGATGTCGTTAATGATGTGCAGCAGCACTTCCGCATTGCCCAGGCCGATGCGCAGCTTGTTGCGCGTTTCCGCCGACAGGGTGCGGTCTTTCTTCGCCAGCTGCAGCATGCCGATCACGCCGCCCAGCGGGGTACGCACTTCGTGGCTGATCATGGCCAGGAATTCCGATTTCTGCTCGTTCGATTCCTCGGCCGCCTTGCGGGCCGCGGTCGACTCGCGCAGTTCCAGGTCGCGTGCCTGCAGGGCGGCCACCTGCTTCTCCAGCGCCTGCTGCACTGCGCGCTGGCGCGCCAGCGCGCCTTCCAGCCCATTCAGCAGGTAGGCGCAGGACACCACCAGCACGGCCGCCACCAGGGTGAAATTCAGCGCAACCAGCGACCAGTGCATCAGCATGCTGACAAAGACGTTGGCCAGGCCCGGATCGATGCCGCCGAAATAGCCGACCGCGAACAAGGTGGCGCTGCAGCAGAGCAGGGCTGCCATGGCGGGACGGATGCCGAGCAGCACAGTGCATAGTATCGGCACGGCGAGCAGGTAGGGCTGGACCAGCGGGCCGACGGCGAAAAGCTGCACCACGGCGAGCAGGTAGCAGATGGCCAGGAAGGCCAGCGCCCGGAAGCGGAAAGAGGGGGAGCGGCAGAAATACAGGGCGCCGACGCACAGCAGGGCGACGATGTCGCTCACGATCAGCGGCCACTGGTTCATCTTCATGCTGCCCACGACGCTGGGCACCGCAACCAGCATGCCGAGGAAGAATGCGACGGCGCACAGCCCGTTCAGCAGGTTGTTGCGCCAGATTTGCAGGCTGTCAGCCTGTTCGTTCAGGCCATGCAGCCGCCGGGATATGAAATCCCCTGGCCCGTCGTACTGCGCGGGCCGCTCGGCTTGGGCGGGAGGACTCTTGGCGGGGACGAACATTGCAACATAAAAGTTTGGCTAAGAGGTTGATTTTACTACAATTCGTCACATGTTCACGCGCAGCTCAAGGCCGAACTGGCGCGGCGAATTGACCATCGCATAGGGCGTGCCCAGCAAACCGGTGGTCATATTGCCAATACTGGTCACGTAACGTTTGTCGAACAGGTTGTTGGCGTACAACGCCAGCGCCCATTGATGGCTGGCCGCTTCATAGCCGGCGCGGAAGTCGATGCGCTGGGTGGAGCTGCCGACGCGAAAGCGCGGCGTGGCCAGGCAGGCACCCTGCAGCGCATCGGCGTTGCAGCGCGTGGCGCCGGTGTAGGCGTGCTGCAGGGTGAAGTTCAGGTCGCCGCCCGCCACGTCGCGCACCCAGTAGTCGGCGCCGAGCGCCGTGGTCCATTTCGGCGTGCCCACCGGCTGGCCATCGAGCCTGATGCCGTCGCTGGTGGTGAAGGTCTTGTAAGTCTGGTCGATGTAGGCGGCGCTCATGTTCAGGCGCAGGTCGCGTACCGGCTGCCAGCGCATGTCGAAATCCAGCCCGTGCGCTTGCTGGTCGCTGCTGGTGACCTGGTAGGTCGGGATCGCCGATCCATTGTTGACCAGGGCCAGCGACTGCAGGTTGCTGAACTTGTATTTATAGAGCGAGGCGTTGACCAGCAGCTTGTACTGGCGGTAGTAGTTCTTCACGCCGACTTCGGCATTCCAGACCTTTTCCGGTTCGTAGGTGGCATTCACCTGCAGCGCATTGAAGCCGCCGGCCTGGTAGCCCTTGGCGATCGAGCCGTAGAGCAGCATGTCGTCATTGAGCTTGTAGTCGAGCACTGCGCGCGGGCTGCTGTCGTTCCACTTGTTCTTTCTGGACAGCGGCGCCGAAGTGGCGCCGGCGCTGGTGAACTCGATGTTCTGGCTCATGGCGCCCAAGGCCATCATCAGTTGCTCCGGCGTGAGGGCGCCCATGCCGACCAGCGCGTCGAAGAAGCCGAGGTTTTGCAGGTTGGCGATGCTGTTGTCCAGGCCTGCGGCCGTGCGCGGCGGGCTGTACCAGCTGAAGCGCTTGTCGTCGCGCGTGAAGCGCACGCCGGTGGTCAGGTTCAGCTTCGGCGCCAGGTGCCAGATCACGTCGCCGTAGATTGCAGTGGCCTTGTAGCGCCCTTCAACGTGCATGTTTTCCTGCCAGGGGTTGCCCAGCAGCCCGGCCGGAATGTCGACGGCTGCCGCGGCGCCTTCCAGCAGGCTGAAAACGGGGAAGCTGGCGACGTTGCCGAAGATGGTGTCGAGGGTATTGGTGTTGGTGTTGACCTGGCTGGTCTGCTTCGCCTTCTCATGATAGAAGCTCAGGCCCGTGACCCAGTCGGCCATGCCGGTATTGCCCGACAGGCGGAACTCCTGCTGCCAGCTCCGGTTGCGTTCCGAGTTTTCGGTATCGACATAATGGGTGGCCAGGTTGGTGCCGTCGTTATCCTGCCGGTTGCGCGAGTCGAAGCGGCGGTAGCCTGTGGTGGAATTGAAGGTGGCCCAACCCAGCGGCACTTCGATGCGCAGCGTGCTGCCGCGGAAGTCGCGCGTTTCGCCGTTGTGCATGGCGTCGTTGTAGACCGGGGCCGTGCGCGGGTCGAGGTAGCCGGATGGATCGGCCGGCACCACGGGCACGCCGGCCACCAGGCCGATCGCCGGGCGCGCCATATGGTCGAGCTTTTCCGCCTCCACCGACAGCAGCACCTTGGCGCGCGCCGGGGCGTCCCAGCGCAGGGTGGCGCGCACGCCGTTGTCGGTGCCATGCTGCAGTTTTTCGCCGGTGGCTGCGTCCTTCAGCCAGCCGTCGGTGCCATGGTGCACGGCCGTGATGCGCAGCGCCGTGGTATCGCCAAGCGGGGTATTGGCCAGCAGCTCCACATTGCGGGTGTGGAAGCGGCCATAGCGCAGGCGCGCCTCCAGTTCGGTGTCGCGGCCCGGTTCCCGCGTCACGACCGAGATGGCGCCGGCGGCGCTGTTGCGCCCGAACAGCGTGCCTTGCGGGCCTTTCAGTACTTCGATGCGCTGCACGTCGTTGAAGTTCATGATCGCGCCGCCGGTCTTGCCGGCATAGACGCCATCGATGTACATGCCAACCGGGGCGTCGGTGCCGATGCCAAAGTCGCCGGTGCCGATGCCGCGCAGCGAAAGCGAGGGCTGGGTCGCCTGCTCGGCGTTGACCGACAGGCCGGGAATATAGCCGTTCATTTCAGCCAGGCTGGGAGCGGCCAGCTTGTCGATCTGGTCGGCGCCGATGATCTGCAGCGCGATCGGCACGTCCTGGGCCTGCTGCGTGCGGTTCTGCGCGGTGACCACCACGACATGGGTTTCTTCCTTCGGCACCGGCTCGGCGGCGACGGCGGCGCCGCTGCAGACGAGCAGGGCGCTGGAAATGCTGGACGACAGGACTTTCTTGCGCAGCTTCATGTGGTCTCCCCCGTTATTGTTGGTTGCAGCTTTCCTTCATCGATGCGATCCATTCGCGTATCAGTTCCACCCCTTCGCGGTGCGAAGTGGTGCGTCCCAGTTCCGGCATCATCACGCCCGTTGCGGTCGACTTCAGGCGGAATACGAAGATCGAATCATCGGGCTTGCCGGGATTGATGCCGAAGGCGTGGCCGCCGGTGCCGGCGCCGGCCGCCACGGGCGGCTTGCACAGGCCCAGGTGCTGGTTGGCCGGCGCACCGATTTCCAGGTGCAGGGCGGTCGTGTTGGCCGTGCCCTTGTGGTTATGGCAGTGGGCGCAGTTGATGTCGAGGTAGGCGCGGGCGCGGCCCTCGATCGGGGCATTCCTGTCGCGCCAGTCGACGTTGTGCGGCAGCTCGGCGGCGGCCGGCAGGCCGGACAGGTAGCCGGCCTGCGCCATCTTCTCCAGCTGCCCGTTCAGGTTGATGTGGCGCGCCTTCAGGCCGAGCGGCTCGAACTTCTTGCTCTTCAGGTCCGCCACATGGCAGGAGGCGCACTGGTTGACATTCGGCACCACATAGGTGAACTTCTGGCGGCCCTGGGCCGACACCAGTTCCATCGGCAGCTGGTCGCCGGTGCGTTTCAGTTCGGCCTCGGTCTGCGCTTCGTTCCAGACATAGGGCAGGGCGATCCAGCCCGTTTCGCGCCGCACCAGCAGGCGCGTCTCCATCAGCCTTACCCTGGACAGGTCGAGCGCCGTGCCGGTGCCGCTGTCGTCGGTGGCCAGGACGGCCTGGCTGCCGCCGTCGCGCGGGTAGTAGAAGGTCTTGCTGATGATGGTCCCGGTCGGGAAATCGAAGGCGGTATCGGGCTTGTATGCAGCCGACACGCCCTTCGGCATCCACACCGTGCGCAGCTTATGGGCATAGTCGCTGAACAGCGGCGTGTTCAGGGTATAGGGCAGCACTTCCTTGTTCAGCACCAGGCGGCCCTCGCTGGCGGCCATCAGGCGCCATGCACTGAGTTTCTCCGGCCGCCCTTCGGCGATGAAGTTCACGGGTTCGGCGGGCGGGGCAGGGCTGCGTGCGCAGGATGCGAGAGCGAGTGCGCACGCCGCCATGCCGGCCGCCCGCAGCGGGCGGAAAGCGGGGACGGCAAGCTTCATCAGGACTGCGAGCTGAGTTGAGGGATGCTGACCGGCGGCAGCTTGGCAAGCTGGCAGCGGTGCGGGGCCGAATCGGCTTTCGGGTTCTTGTACTTGTTGGGGCCATCGGCGTTCAGTACTTCGGCGCCGTCCTGCACGCAGATGCGCGTTTCGGCCGGCATCACGCCATTCCTGGCCAGCGCATTGTCGGAATAGCCGTCCCACAGCACGTCGGGCAGGTGGCCGGACAGGCCGTACAGCGCCACCTTCAGCGCTTTCAGGTCCAGCCCATCGGGCGCATCGCCGCCGCCCTTGAAGCGGTTGCCGTAGACGTAGATCGCCTTTGGATACGGATCGTAATCCTTGGCCACGCCCTTCTCGGTGAAGTAGCCGGTCGAGTGGTAGCTGGAGATGATGACGTTGGCGGTCTGGTTATTGGCGATGTCGTTGTCGAAGATTTCCACCTTCGAGTTCGAGTTGATCACCACGCCCGAACCGGCCGGCACGCTGGCTACCGCCGTGCCTTTGGCGGCGAAGTTGCCCAGGTTGTTCTCGTCGACCTTGTTCCTGAACACTCGCGTGCTGTGGCCCGGCTGCTGCAGGTTGGGCATGTTGAACACCAGGATGCCGCCGGTATTGCCGGTAGCGACGTTGTCGTACACATCGGCGTTGATGGTGTTCTCGATTTCGATGCCGGCCACATTGGCCTCGGCGCGCGAATTGCGCACCACCACGTTCTGCGACTGGCCGACGTAGATGCCCGCATCGGAGGCCGCGATGGCCACGCAGTGTTCGATCAGCACATTCTTGGTCTTGACCGGGTAGATGCCGTAAGCGCCGTTGCTGACTTTGGAGCCGCCGGTCCACTGTACCTTCACGCTGCGGATCGTAATGTGGTCGCCATCATTGATCTTCAGCCCATCGCCCTTGGAGTCTTCGATGGTCAGGCCTTCGATGGTGAAGTTGTTGCCGTAGACGAGCAAGCCTTCCGGCCCCGTTACCTGCGGTTTGAAAGACAGGATGGTCTGGTCCATCCCGGCCCCGCGTATGGTCACGCCGTCGGCGCGCAGCTGCAGCCCGCTGGTGAACTTGTATTTGCCGGCCGGGATCTCGATTACCGAGCCGGGCTTGGCGTCGAGCAGTTGTTCCTGGAGTTGTTTCTGGAACGCCAGGTCGGCAGCCGAAGCCGGCGCCGGCAGTGAAGGCGTAGTCTTGTAGCAGGCCGATAGCAGGGCGCACAGCGCCAGTGCGCCGATGGCTTTGTACATACATGTCTCCCGTTTATTGTTGTAGGGATGCAGCAGCGAAGCCAGTATATCTGTCCATTATTGAAATGTTATGTGCAAGATCGGCCAATTCTGCTGTTAGTATCGGCCAGGATGAGAGCGCCGGTTACCATCGCCATCTATGTGGGGGACGATTGCTGGGGAGGCCTTGCCCTGCTGGCACGGGAGGCGTTTGCCATTGCCGGCACGCTGCATGCGCGCAATGCGGATTTGCAGGCTGCCGAGCTGTTCCGCGTGCGCCTGGCCGCAATCGATGGGGCGCCGGTGCGCTCCTTCACCGGTCCGCGTCTGCAACCGGAGGCGATGCTGGCCGAGCTGCCGGCGCCCGATGCCGTGATCGTCCCGCCATACTACCTGCCGCTGGCCGCGCGCCAGCCGATTGCACCGGCGCTGCAGGAATGGCTGCTGCAAGCCCATGCCGCGGGCGCCATGCTGGTGGGGATGGCCGGTGGCGTGCGCATCCTGGCCGAGACTGGCCTGCTCAATGGCCGCGAAGTGACCGGCAACCTGTCGGACCAGCGCGTCTTTGCCCTGCACTATCCGGAAGTGCGCTTCAGCCCCGACGTGCCGCTGGTGATCGACGGCAGCATCATCAGCGCCGGCTCGGTCAATCCCTGCCTCGATGCCTGCAGCTACCTGGTCGGCCACTTCCACGGCGACGCGGTAGCGCACAAACTTTCCCGCTACACCAATCCGGCCAGCCAGCCCAGCGCCGGACGCCTGGCAATCCGTAACGCGGGACTGAAACAGCATGGCGACCAGCGCATCCGCCAGGCGCAGGAGTACATCGAGCGCTGCTTCAAGCAGGAATTGACGGTGGAAGGGGCGGCGCAGCGCACGGCCATGAGCGTGCGCAATTTTTCGCGCCGCTTCCAGCATGCCGTGGGCATGCCGCCGCATATCTATATCGCGCGCTGCCGCGGCGAATATGCAAAGGAATTGCTGGCCCGTCCCGGCCTGTCGATGCTGCAGGTGGCGCTGCAATCGGGCTTTCGCAGCGAGGCCATGCTGCGCCGCACCTTCAGCCAGCTGTTCGGCGTGTCGCCGGCCGCATTCCGCAGCGGCGCCGCTCACTCGCCGGCCAGGTATTTGGAATAGATGGCCTGGAAGCGGCCGCTATCCTTCAGGTATTTCAGGCCGGCGTTGAAGTCGTCGCGGATGCCGCTGTCGCGGAACACGGGACGGTAATCCATCGGGTTCAGCCTGGCGAAGGCATGCTCGGTCACCGGCTTGGGCTTGAAGGATTTGTTCAGTTTGAGTTGCAGGGTGAAGTACCTGAAGATGTTGCGGTCGCTGAGCACCACGTCATAGCGGCCACGGTCCAGGGTCAGTACCTGCAGCGCCTGGTCGTTCTGCTCATAGTAGTGGCCGGCCTTGCGGACGGCGTCCAGCCAGTCCGGGTAGCGCCTGGCGGCACCGGCGAAGGAAATCACGGTCAGCCCCTGCAAGTCTTCCGGACGGCTGATCGCCAGGTGGCGTTCCTTGAGCGTGATGAAAACATTGTCGTAGAGAACGGCCGGGTTGCCGTAGAAGGCGCCCCAGGCTGTCATGTCTTCGCCCAGGTCGGTCATGGCGGCATCCACCTCGCCGGCCTTGAATGCGATGGGAATCCGCGCGAAGGAGTAATAGCGCGGCTTGAGCACGTGGCCGCGCAACGCCAGCGCTTCGCGCATCACGTCGAGTTCGATGCCGGAATCGGTTTCGGGGAAGCAGAACGGCGGGATCTTTTCGCCAAAAGCCATGCTCACTTCGGTGGCCAGGGCGGCCTGCATCCAAAGCGCCAGCGCGACGGCAGGTCCAATGTGCATGGTCCGGGGCATGGTCTACCTCAGAACGGCGGCGATGCACGTGCATGTCTGCACGTGCATGCCGCGCCAACTGCTCTGCAATCCGGCGCTAGCGGCGCGCGACCAGCAGGCCGACAATCACGCCGATGGCGGCGCCGGTAGCCACCGCCTTCCACGGGTTGTCGTGCACATAGTGGTCGGTAGCCTGGGCCGCCATCTTGCCGCGCGCGATCATGCTGTCTTCCAGCTTCAGCAAGTCGCGCTTGGCGGTACGCAGCGTGTCCTCAAACTTGGCCTTGACCATGCCAAGGTCTTCGGAATTGGCCGAGGCTGCATTGCGCAGCCAGGTTTCCGCATCCTGCACCGCCTGTTTCAGGTCGCCCATCAGCCTTTCACGGGCTTCCGTGCTTTCGTTGTGGCTATGGCTCTTGCCGTTGGCAACGCCGCCGCCGTTTGGTTTTGCCGTGGTACTTTGTGGTGTCTGGTCCATGATCGCCTCGTCTCAGTGAACAGCACTCGGATTAAATTCCAGTATAGGTCAGCGCAACGCATAGTCGAGCGCAATGCCTGCGAAGACAGCAGCGCCCAGGTAGTTATTGTGGCGGAAGGCGGCAAAGCAGGGCGCACGCTCGCGCCCGCGGATCAGGAAGTAGTGGTAAATCGCGCAGCCGGCTGCCACTGCCATGCCCAGCAGGAAGGGCAGGCCGAGGCCGAACTGCCGGCCGACCACCAGCAGGATGGCCAGGTGAACGCCATAGCAGAACATGATGGCGGCCACGTCGAAGCGGCCAAAGGTAATGGCGGAGGTCTTGATGCCGATTTTCAGGTCGTCGTCGCGGTCGACCATGGCGTATTCGGTATCGTAGGCCACGGCCCAGAACACATTGCCCAGCAGCAGCAGCCAGGCCACCGGCGGCACCGTGTTTTGCACGGCGGCGAAGGCCATCGGCATGCCGAAACCGAAGGCAATGCCGAGGTAGGCTTGCGGGATGGCGAAAAAGCGCTTGAAGTAAGGGTAGGTGGCGGCAATGACCAGGGCCGCCACGCTCAATTGCTTGACCAGGGCATTCAGCGGCTGGATCAGCAGGAAGGCTGCCAGCGCCAGGCCGGCAGCGATCAGCAGCGCTTCCTTGCCGCTGACGCGGCCGCTGGTGATCGGGCGTTCGGCGGTGCGCTTGACGTGCTTGTCGAAATCCTGGTCGGCGTAATCGTTGACGGCGCAGCCGGCCGAGCGCATCAGGAAAGTCCCGAGCGAGAAGATCAGCAGCAGCTTCCAATCGGGTACGCCGGCGCAGGCCAGCCACAGCGCAGCCAGGGTTGGCCACAGCAGCAGCACGGTGCCAATCGGCTTGTCGAGCCGGACCAGGCGGAAATAGAGTTCGAGTTTGCTCAGGGGTGGGGTAGTCGCATGCATCCCGGCATTTTACTCTTCGTGCCCGTTCAGCATGTGGACGCCGGGCAGCTGGCAGTCGGCTACTGCGGCAACGATCGCATCGATGGCTGCCTTGCGCGTGAAACTCTTGCGCCAGACCATGACCACGCGCCGGTTCGGCTCGGGGTTGTCGAAGTAGCGGAATGCCAGCATGCCGTCGCGCCCTTCCATGTCCGGCACCGAGGCGCGCGGCAGCACGGTCAGGCCGATGCCGCTGGCCACCATGTGGCGGATGGTCTCCAGCGAGGAGCCCTCGAAAGTGCGCTGCATGCCGTTGCCGGGCGAGGAAAAGCGCGCCATTTCCGGGCACACTTCCAGCACCTGGTCGCGGAAGCAGTGGCCATTGCCCAGCAAAAGCATGGTTTCGCTCTTGAGGTGCTCGGCCGGAATCTCGCTGCGCGCGGCCCAGGGATGGTTTTTCGGCATCGCCACCACGAAAGGCTCGTCATACAGCGGCTGCACCGACATGCCGTGCTCCGGCAGCGGCAACGCCATGATGGCGGCATCGAGCTCGCCCTGGCGCAGCATTTCCAGCAGCTTGACAGTGAAATTCTCCTGCAGGATCAGCGGCATCTGCGGCGTGGTTTCAATCATCCGCTTGACCAAAGGCGGCAGCAGGTAGGGCCCGATGGTGTAAATCACGCCCAGCCGCAGCGGGCCGGCCAGCGGGTCCTTGTTCTGCTTTGCCAATTCCTTGATCGCTGCCGTCTGCTCCAGCACCCGTTCGGCCTGGGCCACGATCTGGGCGCCCAGCGGGGTAACGGAGATTTCCGCCCCGCCGCGCTCGAACAGGACGACGCCGAGTTCGTCTTCCAGTTTCTTGATTGCGACAGAAAGGGTAGGTTGAGCAACAAAACAGGCCTCGGCGGCATGGCCGAAGTGTTTCGCTCTGGCAACTGCTACGATATATTTGAGCTCGGTCAGTGTCATGAACCCATTTGAACACAGTTGAATGCCTTGTTGCAATGCCATGAATGGGTGACGGCACTGGCTATAATGATCTGCAAAACCCCATAACGAGGCAAATATGTCATCCACACTCGGCCACGAAGAAGCCCAGTCGTATATTTATAAACTGCTGACGGCCATGCACCAGGTCGGCGGCTCCGACCTGTTCATTTCGGCGGATTTCCCGCCCAGTATCAAGTCGCAGGGCGCGATGCGCGCCCTGAGCCAGCAGCGGCTCACGCCGGACGTGACCCGGGCCCTGGCCTACGCCATCATGAACGAGAAGCAGCGGCGCGAGTTCGAAACCGAACTGGAGTGCAATTTCGCGATTTCGCTGCCCAATGTCTGCCGTTTCCGCATCAATGTCTTCGTGCAGCAGCAGGCGGTGGGCATGGTGTGCCGTACCATCGCTTCCGAAATCCCGAATTTCGAGAAGCTGGACTTGCCGGAAATCCTGAAAGAGGTCGTGATGACCAAGCGCGGGCTGGTGCTGGTGGTCGGGGGTACCGGTTCCGGTAAATCGACTTCGCTGGCGGCCATGATCGACTACCGCAACCAGAATTCCGCCGGCCACATCATCACGGTGGAAGATCCGGTCGAATATGTGCACAAGAACAAGAACTGCCTGATCACCCACCGCGAAGTGGGCGTGGATACCCTGTCCTGGCACCATGCGCTGAAAAACACCCTGCGCCAGGCGCCGGACGTGATCCTGATCGGCGAGATCCGCGACACCGAGACCATGGAGCACGCGATCGCCTTTGCCGAGACCGGCCACCTGTGCCTGGGCACCCTGCACGCGAATAATGCGAACCAGACCATGGACCGCATCATCAACTTCTTCCCGGAAGAGCGCCGCAACCAGCTGCTGATGGATTTATCGTCCAACCTGCGCGCCATCGTTTCGCAGCGCCTGATCCGCACCGAAGACGGTAAGGGCCGCAAAGCCGCCATCGAGATCCTGCTGAACACGCCGACCATCTCGGAGATGATCTTCAAGGGCAACTTCCACTCGATCAAGGAAATCATGGCCAAGTCGCGCGAACTGGGCATGTGCACCTTCGACCAGGCCCTGTTCGAACTCTATAATAAGGGCTACATCGCCTACGAAGAGGCGCTGCGCAACGCCGACTCGACCAACGGCCTGCGCCTGCAGATCAAGCTGAACAGCAGCCGTCCGCCACCGGACGCCGCCGCGCCAGCGGCCGCGGCGCCGAAGTCGTCGGGCGGCTTGAGCATGCAGTTGGATGACGACGAGGAAGAAGAAGGCGAATGATCGATTTTGAACAGAAGATGTGCTCGCGCGACGAACTGGCCGCGCGGGTGGCGGCGTTGCCCAAGCCGGTGGTGATGACCAACGGCGTGTTCGACATCCTGCACCGCGGCCACGTGACCTACCTGGCGCAGGCGCGCGCGCTGGGCGCCTCGCTGGTGGTGGCGGCCAATACCGATGCCTCGGTCAAGCGCCTGGGCAAGGGCGACGACCGCCCTTTGAACAACTGCGATGACCGCATGGCGCTGCTGGCGGCGCTGGAGTCGGTCAGCCTGGTGGTGCCGTTTGACGAAGACACCGCGCTGGAAGCGGTGCTGCAGGCCAGGCCCGAGGTCTACGCCAAGGGCGGCGATTACGATATGACCGCGATCCCGGAAGGGCAGGCGGTGCTGGCTTACGGCGGCAAGGCGGTGGCCATCGATTTCGAGCACGATCGCTCGACCACCAAGCTGCTGGCTAAAGTGCGCATGTTTGGACAATAGGAGGCCGTCATGGCTTTTGGTGTGCTGCTGACCGACGAAGGCGTGGCCGAATTGGGCAACACGCTGAAGGATTACCTGACTGACGGCCCCGCCGGCAAATTCCTGCCCTGCAAGGAGGCCAGTCCCGACCGCAGCTTCTTCCACCTGGTCGCCGAAGCGCGCAATACCGAGGGGGCGATGGTGGAGGTGGAACTGTACATCCCCAACCGCTACATCAAGCTGGTGATGTCGGGGCTGGAGCGCAAGCACATCGGCTTCCTCTGAGTTGCGCGGGGCAGCAAGGGCGCCTCAGTGCTGCAGGATCGTGATCTTGCCATCCGCTTCAAGGAAAGCGTATTTCATTTTTTCCTGAGGGCAGTCCGCTTCGCGCAGTGACTGCTCCAGGTCGCCTTCTGCGACGTGGTTGCGGCGCAGCGCCTCCTTGAATATTTTTCCGTCGCGCCCGAGCAGCACGGCGCTGCCTTCCACCAGGTCGGCGGCTTTCCTGCTGCGGGCGGTAATGAAGGCGATCGCCACATTCAGCGCCACCAGGGTCACCACCACGACCAGGCCGCCTGCGACCGAGTCATCGCCGCCGGTCAGGCCGGGCGACACCGATTCGCTGAGCAGCATCACGACCAGCAGGTCGAATGGCGTAAACTGGCCGATGGTGCGCTTGCCGCTGAGGCGCATCATCACCAGCAGCGCGCCGTAGATGGCGACGCCGCGCACGACATATTCCCACCACGGCAGGTCGAGCTCGAACATGACAGCCTCCTTCCGTTTGCTTATACGTCGATTCGACTGTGCCCGGCCACACGCTTCCGCCCGTCAACGCCTGCTGGCCGTGGCCTGCTGGAATTGCAAGATATATAATATTGATTTTCAGAAATATTTTATGAAACAAGCGATTATTCTTTTGAGTCTGTGCGGCAGCCTGCTGCCGGCCTTGGCGCATGCCGACGAAGTGGGCGACATGACTGAAAAGCTGCTGAAGAATGCGCCCCTGAAATGCCTCGATGAGGCGCTCACCATTTCAAACAACCATTGGCGCCGCGTCCTGCCGGATCTGGTCCTCGATGGCGCGCGTGAATCCGAAAAGCTGGGCCAGGCATGGGCACCAGGCAATGAGAACTATCGCCAGGCACACGACCTGCTGGAAATGGCATTCCAGGATGATGAGCTGAGCAACGGGCCGCTGCTTGACGCCGGTCTGCAGCCGTTGCTGCATACCATGGTCAGCAGCTGGACGCCGGCCCAGCGCGTAGAGTTCCAGGCCTTCCTGCAGCAAAAGGGTGGGCGCCTTTATTGGGACACGATGATGGACGGCGCGCTGTGCGAAGCCATGATCGAGTTAAGTGCGAAGCCACCTCACGCGCTCCCGCCGGGCGCGGACCAGAATCGCTTGAATGCGCTGGCAACCGGCATCACTATCCGCAAGGCGACGATGGAGCTGGAGTTCAAGCTGTTGCCAAAGGACCAGGCCGCCAAGGTGGATAAAGTGGGCGAGGAACTGAATAAATCCGTGAAGCAGGCATTCGGCAAGGTGTCCCAGGCCTTCGTTCCGCGCGCAAAGCAAGTGTTCGAGGCTGCCGCGCCGGAATTGAAGAAAATCGTAGCGGCCTACAAGCCGTAACGCCGACTGGCGCTCAGGCGCCGCCGGCGTAGCCGTGCTGGCGCCAGGCTTCGAACACCACCACCGCCACGGTGTTGGAGAGATTGAGGCTGCGGTTACCCGGCATCATCGGCAGGCGGATGCGCTGTTCGGCCGGGAACGATTCGCGGAACTCGGGCGCCAGGCCACGGGTCTCGCTGCCGAACACGAACACGTCGCCGGGCTGGAAGGCCAGTTCGGCGAACGGGCGCGAGCCGTGGGTGGTCATGGCGAACATGCGGCTGGGGTCCGGCTGCACGGCGGCCAGGAAGGCAGCCCAGTCCTGGTGCACCTTCATTTGCGCATATTCGTGGTAATCGAGCCCGGCGCGGCGCATCCTGGCGTCGTCGAGCGGAAAGCCGAGCGGCTCGATCAGGTGCAGCTGCGCGCCGGTGTTGGCGCACAGGCGGATCACGTTGCCCGTATTGGGCGGGATTTCCGGGTTGACCAGCACTACATGAAACAAGTTCTTCTCCTAATTCGGGTTCGGGGGCGTGCGGGCGAACACATAGTTCGTTACGCGCGCGGCGCCGTAGCGCTTCAGCGTTGCGGCCAATTCCTGCAGCGTCTGGCCGCTGCTCATGACATCATCCACCACGCCGATATGCCGGCCTTCCACCAGCGCCCGCTCGGGGATCGCGAAGGCATGCGCGATGTTGGCATGGCGCGCGCCGTGCGGCGTGCTGCTTTGGGCCTGCGTGTCGCGCACGCGTACCGCGAGTTTGCCATGTACGGCAATGCCGAGCGTCTTGCCAAGCGGGCGGGCGATTTCCAGCGCCTGGTTGAAGCCGCGCTCCGACAGCCGCTGCAGGCCAAGCGGCACGGGGCAGAGCAGGGCCGGGCGCGGCTGAAGGCCGGCGTCGGCGCGCTGCACCGCATCCGCCAGCAAGCCGGCAAACAGGCGCGCCAGCGCAAGCTGGCGGGCGAATTTTAACTGAAGCACGAGGCGGTCGACCGGAAGGGCGTAGTCGGCGGCCACCACGGTGGCGTCAAAAGCGGGGTGCTCGGCCTGGCAGCGGCCGCAGGGTACGGCTTGCGTTGCCTGGGGCGCGGGCGGCAGCGGATTGGCGCAGATCGGGCAGCGCGGCACGGCAGCGGCGAAGAATTGCCGGTGGCAGCCGGGGCAGAGCAGGGCCGGGCCGCTGGCGCCGCACAGCACGCAATTACAGGGCAACAGGGCGGCCAGCAGGCCATTGGCAATTGCTGCAGCCATCGCAAATCCCCGCGAGCGAGTAAACTGCCCGGATTATCCCATTAAAGAACCGTATTAAATATGCAAGTCCCAGCAAAACCGCCGAAATTAAGCGCTCCGATTGACCTGGATCGCGTCCGCGCCTTGTTTGCCGACCCGGCCCGCGTGGCGGAATCCGATTTCCTGCGGCGCGAGATCGCCAGCCGCATGCACGAGCGCCTGCAACTGGTCAAAGTGAACCCGCTGCGCGTGGTCGATGCCGGCTGCGGCACCGGCCCGGACTTGGCGGCCCTGCAAAAAAGCTATCCGGCGGCCCAGATCCTGGGGGTCGATACTTCCGCGGCCATGATCGCCGCCGCCCGCGGCCAGGCCGGCAAGTCGGGCCTGAGCCAGTTGATTGGCAAATTGCTACCAGCAAAATCCGGCATTGACTACCTGTGCGCCGATATGGCCGACCTGCCGCTGGCACGGAACAATGTGGACCTGGTCTGGTCTAACCTTGCGCTGCACTGGCACCCGCAGCCGGACCGCGTGTTTGCAGAATGGCATCGGGTGCTGAAGGTCGGCGGCCTGCTGATGTTTTCCTGCTTCGGCCCGGACACGCTGCAGGAACTGCGCAGCGCCTTCGCCGAGGTCGACCTGGCGCCGCACACGCTGCCCTTCGTCGACATGCACGATTTCGGCGACCAGCTGGTGGAAGCCGGCTTTGCCGAGCCGGTCATGGACATGGAAAAGATCACGGTGACTTACGACAGCGCCGACAAGCTGCTGGCCGATGCCCGCGCGCTAGGCGGCAATCCGCTGCAGACGCGCCGCAAGGGGCTGCTCGGAAAACAGGCATACCAGCACATGCTGCAGGGCCTGGAAAAGCAGCGCCGCGCGGACGGCAAGCTGGCGCTGACGTTCGAAGTGATCTACGGCCATGCCTTCCGCCCGGCGCCGAAGCTCACCAGCAGCGGCGAAGCGATCATCCGTTTCGACCTGCCAAGGAAGCCTAAAAAATAGGCAGGGCGGGGCAGGGTAACTTGCGTATACCACAGCCAGGGGTGTGCTGCCCTTGATGCAGGACATGTTCACTGAGTATAATCATTAGCTAATTTTGCCATCACTTCGCCCAGCCGAACGCAACAAGGCGGTCCAAGCCAGGCAAACATGGCAACAAAGCTACTGGTGATGTGTGGTCATCGGGAGTGTTTTTCAAGGTTCCAGCACAGTCCGGTCGCGAAATTTTTCGCGCTGGCTTGGCTCGGAGCCTTTAGGTGTTTAGCGTGCGGCAGGTCCGCGGTTAGGCGGGCCTGGCGCTCAAAAATCTTCTTTATTTTTGGGTGGTTGGGGAAAACATGAAACTTGCGAAGCGACTTCAATCGTTGATGCTCGGCTTGGCCGTTACCGCCGCTGCAATGCCGGCGTGGGCTGAGCCTGCGGCGACAGCGGCCGGCGACTACACGGCAAAGACTGGTGGCACCGGCGGTCCGATGGCCAATCAGTTGAACCTGCAGGCTCCTGCAACAAAGATCGCTGCCGACATCTACGACCTGCACACCATGATGATGTGGATCATTATGGTGATCTTCGTCGCCGTGTTCGGCGTGATGTTCTACTCGATCTTCAAACACCGCAAGTCGCTCGGCCACAAAGCTGCCACCTTCCACGAATCCACCGCTGTGGAAATCGCCTGGACCGTCGTTCCTTTCCTGATCGTGATCGGCATGGCACTGCCAGCAACCAAGACCGTGGTGGCGATGAAAGACACCTCCAACGCCGACATCACCATCAAAGCCACCGGCATGCAGTGGAAATGGGGCTATGACTACCTGAAGGGCGAAGGCGAAGGCATCTCCTTCGTCTCCAACCTGTCGACTCCGCGCACCCAAGTGGGCAATCCGGGCGAACAATTCACCGGTAAGCGCAACGAAAACTACCTGATGGAAGTGGACAACGAAGTGGTCGTGCCAGTTGGCAAAAAGATCCGTATCGTCACCACTGCCAACGACGTGATCCACGCCTGGATGATTCCAGCCTTCGGCGTCAAGCAGGATGCCATTCCCGGCTTCGTACGCGACACCTGGTTCAAGTCCGAATACACCGGCACCTTCCGCGGCAACTGCGCCGAGCTGTGCGGTAAAGAGCATGCTTTCATGCCTATCGTAGTCAAAGTCGTGACCGCCGAAGAGTACAGCGCCTGGGTCAACGGCAAGAAGAAGGAAATGGCTGCCCTGGCAGATGATCCGAACAAGACCTGGACCATCGACGAACTGAAGACCAAGGGCGAAAAAGTCTACACCGCTAATTGCGCAGTCTGCCACCAGGCAACCGGCAAGGGCGTACCTGGCGCCTTCGCGGCCCTGGACGGCTCCGCTGTGGTGAACGGCCCGAAAGCAGATCAGGTCAAGGTCCTGCTGCACGGCCAGAAATCCGGCAAGTTCCCATCCGAAATGCCGGCATGGAAGCAACTGTCGGACACCGATATCGCGGCTGTGATCACTTACACCCGCAACAACTGGTCGAACAAGCCAGCGGAAAACATCGTCCAGCCAGCCGAAGTTGTGGCTGCTCGCGCCAAGTAATTAGGAGCATTACATGAGCACTATCGATCACGCACACGATCACGCCCACGGCGACCACGATCACGCACACGATCACCCACACGGCCTGAGCCGTTGGCTGTTCGCGACCAACCACAAGGACATCGGTACCCTGTACATGTGGTTCTCGTTCATCATGCTGCTGTCCGGCGGCGTGCTGGCACTGATGATCCGTACCGAACTGTTCAAACCGGGCCTGCAGTTCTTCCAGCCTGAGTTCTTCAACCAGCTGACCACCATGCACGGCCTGGTGATGGTGTTCGGCGCCATCATGCCGGCCTTCGTCGGCTTCGCCAACTGGATGATCCCGCTGCAGATCGGCGCATCCGACATGGCGTTCGCGCGCATGAACAACTTCTCGTTCTGGCTGCTGCCGCCTGCCGCGATCCTGCTGGCCGGCTCGTTCTTCGTGCCTGGCGGCGCGACCGCTGCCGGCTGGACCCTGTACGCTCCGCTGTCGACCCAGATGGGCATCGGCATGGACATGGGTATCTTCGCCATGCACATCATGGGCGCGTCGTCGATCATGGGTTCCATCAACATCATCGTCACCATCCTGAACATGCGCGCTCCCGGCATGACCCTGATGAAGATGCCGATGTTCTGCTGGACCTGGCTGATCACCGCCTACCTGCTGATCGCCGTGATGCCGGTCCTGGCAGGCGCCATCACCATGACCCTGACCGACCGTCACTTCGGCACCTCCTTCTTCAACGCCGCCGGCGGCGGTGACCCGGTCATGTACCAGCACATCTTCTGGTTCTTCGGCCACCCGGAGGTGTACATCATGATCCTGCCGGCCTTCGGCATCGTGTCGCAGATCATCCCGGCCTTCGCCCGCAAGCAGCTGTTCGGCTACGCTTCGATGGTGTACGCCACCGCGTCCATCGCGATCCTGTCGTTCATCGTCTGGGCCCACCACATGTTCACCACCGGCATGCCGGTGACCTCGCAGCTGTTCTTCATGTACGCCACCATGCTGATCTCCGTGCCGACCGGCGTGAAGGTCTTCAACTGGATCGCGACCATGTGGAAAGGCTCGATGACCTTTGAAACCCCGATGCTGTTCTCGGTCGGCTTCATCTTCGTGTTCACCATGGGCGGCTTCACCGGCCTGATGCTGGCCGTGACCCCGGTCGACATCCAGCTGCAGGATACCTACTACGTGGTGGCGCACTTCCACTACGTGCTGGTGGCAGGTTCGCTGTTCGCGCTGTTCGCAGGCTTCTACTACTGGGTTCCGAAGTGGACCGGCCACATGTACAACGAGACGATGGGCAAGGCCCACTTCTGGCTGTCGCTGATCACCTTCAACGTGACCTTCTTCCCAATGCACTTCCTGGGCCTGGCCGGTATGCCGCGTCGTTACGCCGACTACCAGGCGCAGTTCACCGACTTCAATTCGATCGCGTCGATCGGTGCCTTCGGTTTCGGCCTGAGCCAGGTGTTCTTCCTGTTCTGCGTGGTACTGCCAACCATCCGTGGCGGCAAGCAGGCGGAAGCGAAGCCATGGGATGGCGCTGAAGGCCTGGAGTGGACCGTGCCGTCGCCGGCGCCGTTCCACACCTTCGAAACGCCACCGACTGTCAAGTAAGCAAGCACCATGTCCGACCCGAAGAAGCCGAATGGCAACCTGCGACTGGCCCTGATCTTGCTGTCGGTCGCCGTAGTGTTCTTTGTTTCCGTCATCGGCAAGCAATGGATGCTGGGGCACCACTGAAATGAGCAGCGAAGACAGCGGCAGCAACAGGAAGCTGCTCGGCAAGCTGGTAGTCATCGCCGTCATGATGTTCGGCTTTGGCTACGCGCTGATTCCGGTATACAAGCACCTGTGCGAGGTGCTTGGCCTGAACCTGATCGATGGCAAGCCGCAGGAAGTTGCCAAGAACAGCCAGGTCGACATGAGCCGTGAAATCACGGTGGAGCTGGTCAGCAATGTGCAGGGCACCTTGCGTTTCCGCGCCACCCGGAATAGTGTGACTGTGCACCCTGGAGAAATGACGACGGTGGTGTACGAGGTAGTCAACAGCGTGGCCCGCACGGTCAAGGCGCAAGCCGTCCCGAGCTACACGCCGATGGAAGTAACGCCGCATTTCAAGAAGGTGGAATGCTTCTGCTTCAAGGAGCAGACGCTGAAGCCGAACGAGGCGCGGCAGATGCCCGTGGTGTTCTTCATCGATCCGGCGGTGCCGAAAAGCGTGAAGACCGTCACCCTGTCGTACACCTTTATCGAGGCGGGCGGCCTGGGCAACCAGACAGCGGCCAACTAAGGAAGGCAGATGGGATCGTTTTTATATTCGATGAAAGCAGTGATCTGGTCGTTCTTCGGCCTGCGCCGCAAAAGCGATTTTGAGCAGGACCAGGAGAAGATCAAGCCGGTCCACATCATCGTCGCCGGACTGCTGGGCGCGGCCCTGTTCATCGGCTTGCTGGTTTCGATCGTAAAACTCGTGGTTTCAAAGTAACTATTACAGGATTTTAGGGAGAACAAGATGAGCTCTAATAACGCCGCGGCACCGTACTACTTCGTGCCTGGTCCTTCCAAGTGGCCGATGCTGGCAGGTATTTCCCTGCTGGTGACCATGATCGGCGCATCGGCCTGGGTCAATGATGCACCCTGGGGCATGATCGTCAATAACATCGGTATCGCCATGACCCTGGCCGTGCTGTACTTCTGGTTCGGCGACGCGATCTCCGAGTCCGAAAAAGGCCTGTACTCCAAGCGCATCGACCTGTCCTATCGCTGGTCGATGGGCTGGTTCATCTTCTCCGAAGTGATGTTCTTCGGTGCCTTCTTCGGTGCGCTGTACTATGCACGCCAGATCACCATGCCTTGGCTGGGCGACCTGGACCACAAGATCATCTGGCCCGATTTCGCTGCCGCCTGGAATGGCAACGTCGGTCCTGCCGGCACCGTGGACAGCTACACCCCAATGGGCCCGTTCCCGATCCCGACCATCAATACCGCGCTGCTGCTGGCTTCGGGCATGACCCTGACCATCTCCCACCACGCGCTGCAAGCTGCCAACCGCTCCAAGGCGATCTTCTGGCTGGCTGCTACCGTGCTGCTGGGCGCAACCTTCATGGGCTTCCAGGCTTATGAATACATGCACGCTTACAGCGAACTGAACCTGAAGCTGACCTCGGGCATCTACGGCTCCACCTTCTTCATGCTGACCGGCTTCCACGGTTTCCACGTGACCATGGGCGCGATCATGCTGTCCGTCGTGCTGTACCGCCTGATCCGCGGCGACATGAGCGCCGAACACCATTTCGCCTTCGAAGGCGCGGCATGGTACTGGCACTTTGTTGACGTTGTCTGGCTGGGCCTGTACGTCGTCGTGTACTGGATGTAAGACGCGGGTATAATTTACCCGCAAGAAAAAGCCGCATCGGCCAGAACGCGCCCCAGGTCGCGCTCTGTGCCGATGTGGCTTTTTTGCATTTGAGGTGGCTTACCTGATGCCGGTTGGCTTGATGTAGCCGAGCTTTGCCAGCACCAGGATGGTGACGAACAGCGCGATCGAAAAGCCGACGCGCAGCGCAAAAGCACGC
The DNA here is from genome assembly GCF_001428585.1 of Duganella sp. Root198D2. Taxonomy (NCBI): domain Bacteria; kingdom Pseudomonadati; phylum Pseudomonadota; class Betaproteobacteria; order Burkholderiales; family Oxalobacteraceae; genus Duganella; species Duganella sp. Root198D2. The sequence continues at coordinate 135,428 of NZ_LMIC01000008.1, forward strand.
ACCATTTTCGGGTTGGCGGACTTGCTGCGCATCATGCTGATAAAGGCTGAAGCCAGGCTGCCGATGATCAGCACGAAGGCTGCGGCGACGAAGTATTTCATGGTAATTGGACGGTATCTTGGGAACACTTATTGTATGGCATTCCGCTTCCGGCTGATCCCCTTCCTGGCCACCATGGTGCTGGTGGCGATCGGCGTTGGCGCCGGCCGCTGGCAGGATGGCCGTGCCGCCCAGAAGCTGGCGCTTGAAGCGCGCCTGGCGGCCGGCAATGCCGCCGCTCCGCTGGCGCTGGGTGCCGCGCCGGTGGTGGCGGCTGAGGTGGAATTCCGCCGCGTGCGGCTGCGGGGGGAGTGGGTCGGCAACTGGCCGGTCTACCTCGACAACCGTCCCCGCGCGGGAAAACCCGGCTTCTACCTCCTGATGCCTTTGCGCCTGGCCGGCAGCGACATGCACGTGCTGGTGGCGCGCGGCTGGCTGCCGCGCGATATGGCCGAGCGCAGCAAATTGCCATCCTATGCCACGCCGGCCGGACCGGTGGCGGTCGAGGGCATCGCGCGCCTGGCGCCGGGCCATGTGATGCAGCTGGGCGAGGCGCCCAAGCTGGCACCGGGCGCCATCGTGCAGAATGCCGATGCGGCGGCCATGGCTGCGGCGACCGGCTGGAAGTTCCAGCCGCTGGTGGTCGAGCAGACGACGCCGGATGGCGCGGCCGCCACCGGCGAAGCGCTGCAGCGCGACTGGCCGGCACCCGCGATGGGCGCCGACAAGCATAAAGGTTACGCCTTCCAGTGGTACGCACTGGCGGCAATGGCAGTACTTTTCTTTGTATTCACCGGATTGAGAAAAAGTGGAAAACGCTAAACAAGACGAGAACCAGCGCCGCCGTGGCCGCTGGAGCATGTTCGCGGTGCTGCTGGTGTGCGCCGCACCGATCATTGCCTCCTACATCACGTATTTCGTCATCAAGCCGGAGGGCCGCACCAACTACGGCGACCTGCTCGACCCGCGCATGCACCCGATCCCTGCCATGTCCAGCACCACTGTCGACGGCAAGCCGCAAACGCTGGACGACTTCAAGGGCAAGTGGCTGATGGTCAAAGTGGGCGGCTCGGCCTGCGACCAGAAATGCCAGGACATGCTGTTCATGATGCGCCAGCTGCGCACCATGCAGGGCAAGGAAGCCGACCGCATCGAGCGCGTGTGGCTGATCACCGACCAGGAGCCGCTGGAGACCTTCATGCTGCGCGTCAACGACGGCACCCGTTTCCTGCGTGCGCCGGCCGATGTGGTGGGCAAGTGGCTGCCACTGGAGAAGGGCGGCAAGGTGGAAGAGCATATCTACCTGATCGATCCGCTGGGGCACCTGATGATGCGCTTCCCGAAAGACGCTGACCCGGCCAAGGTGAAGAAGGACCTGGGCAAGGTGCTCAAGGCTTCGGCCATCGGTTAAGGCGGGCGCAATGGACCATAATTCCTTTGCCCATATGGCGATTACGGCGCTGCTGGTGGCGTCGCTGCCGCTGTCCGCCGTCTGGATTTCCAGGGACACCAACAAGTACCGCAAGCTGGTCTGGATCGCGGTCTTTTTGACTTTCGACCTGATCGTGTTCGGCGCCTTCACGCGCCTGACCGATTCCGGCCTGGGTTGCCCGGATTGGCCGGGCTGCTACGGCGCAGCCAATCCCTTCGTCGCGCACGAACAGATCCGCGCCGCCGAATCGCTGATGCCGACCGGTCCGGTCACCATGATGAAGGCCTGGATCGAGATGATCCACCGCTACCTGGCCATGGGCATCGGCGTGCTGATCGTGGCCATGATGGGCGTGGCGTGGTGGCGTTCGACCGGCCGCGGCCGCGCCGGAGCCGGTGCCGGCATGGCGCGCCGTATTCCGCCGGGCTTCCCGACTTTCCTGTTCTTCTTCATCCTGCTGCAGGGCGCGTTCGGCGCCTGGACCGTGACGCAGAAGCTGCAGCCGATCTTCGTTACCGGCCACCTGGTGCTGGGCATGTCCCTGCTGGCGTTGCTGGCCTGGTTCGGCGGACGGGAAGACCAGCTGCACTCGCCGCTGGCGCGCGCTGCCGGCTCGCAGATGGCGCGCCTGGGACGCATCCGCCTGCTGGCGGCGCTGTCGGGCGTGGTGCTGCTGGCGCAACTGGCGTTGGGTGCCTGGGTCAGCTCGAACTATGCGACGCTGGCCTGCACCGAATTCCCGACCTGCGCCGGCGCCTGGGTGCCGCCGATGGACTTCGAGCATGGTTTCCACCTCTGGCGCGAGCTGGGCAAGACCGCCGCCGGCCACTACCTGCCATTTGAGGCGCTGACGGCGATCCATTGGGTGCACCGCAATTTCGCCGCCCTGGTGGTGCTGGTGCTGGGCGCAACCGCCTGGCAGGCCTGGCGCGTCAACGGCCTGGGCAAGCATGCGCGCTGGATGGCGGCGCTGCTGGCATTGCAGGCATTTACCGGCGTGGCAACCATTTATTTCAACTTCCCGCTGGCCATTGCCGTGGTCCATAACGCGGGGGCGGCGGCCCTGGTGCTGTTGCTGACCATGATAAACTACAGGGCTAAGTACCTGGCTGCCCCCGCCTACCAATAACAATGAAATCCTCCACCTCCCGCATGGCCCAGTACTGGGCCCTGACCAAGCCGCGCGTGACGCAGCTCGCCGTGTTTTGCGCCGTCATCGGCATGTTCCTGGCGAGCGACGGCATGCCTGACTGGCACGTGGTGATCGCGGCCACTGCCGGCATCTGGCTGCTGTCCGGCGCGGCGTTTGCCGTCAACTGCCTGGCCGAGCGCGAAATCGATGCGCGCATGGCGCGTACCGCGCGCCGCCCGATGGCGATGGGCGAGATCACCGTGCCCCAGACCGTGGTGTTTGCCGCAGTGATCGGCGGCGCCGGCATGTGGATCCTGCACCAGCTGGTCAACCCGCTGACCATGTGGCTGACCTTTGTCACCTTCGTCGGCTACGCCGTGATCTACACCATGATCCTGAAGCCGGCTACGCCGCAGAACATCGTGATCGGCGGCCTGTCCGGCGCCATGCCGCCGGCACTGGGCTGGGCCGCCATCGCCAACGACGTGCCGATGCAAGCCTGGCTGCTGGTGCTGATCATCTTCGTCTGGACCCCGCCGCACTTCTGGGCGCTGGCCATGTACCGCAAGGCCGACTACGAACGTTCCGGCCTGCCGATGCTGCCGGTCACCCACGGCATGGGCTTTACCGCCTTCCACGTCTGGCTGTACTCGATCATCCTGGCCGCCACCACGCTGCTGCCGTTCGCCGTGAAGATGAGCGGCCTGATTTACCTGTTCAGCGCGATTGCCCTGAACGCGGTATTCTTGTCCTACGGCTGGCGCATCTACAAGCATTACAGCGATATCGTGGCGCGCAAGGCATTCACCTGGTCCATCATCTACCTGTCGCTGCTGTTCGCGGCGCTGCTGGTCGACCACTACTTCAAGTTCTGAATACGATGAAAAAACTGTTTGCGGCGCTGTTCATGCTGCTCGCGCTGGTGGCCTGCGGCGAGAAGCAGCTCAAGTTTGAAAACACCGACCTGACCGGCCTCGATTACGGCAAGGGCTTTTCACTGAACGACCATACCGGCAAGCCGGTGACGCTGGAATCCTACAAAGGCAAGGTAGTGGTGCTGTTCTTCGGCTTCACCCATTGCCCGGACGTGTGCCCGACCACCATGGCTGAAATGTCGGCCGTGATGAAGGAGCTGGGCCCGGACGCCGACAAGGTGCAGGTGCTGTTCGCCACCCTCGATCCTGAGCGCGATACCAAGGAACTGCTGTCGCAATACGTGCCGGGCTTCGACTCGCGCTTCGTGGGCCTGTACGGCACGCCGCAGCAGGTTGCCGATACGGCGAAAGAGTTCAAGGTGTTCTACCAGAAGGTGCCGGGCAAGACTCCTGGCAGCTACACCATTGACCACACCGCCGGCAGCTATGTGTTCGACAAGGGCGGCAAGCTGCGCCTGTTCCTGCGCCACGGCGGCGGACCGGCGCCTATCGTGCACGACCTGAAGCTTCTGCTCGATTAATGCTGTTTTGTTGCCTAAAAATGACGAAAATTGTAAGAGGAGAGAAAACAGCGTATAATCGCGGGTTGTCTACCTATTTTTCAATTTTTGGAGCTATCTATGACTGTCGCAGAACTTCTCGCTGAAGTGCAGGCACGGGCCGTAGACGATGAGCAGATTGCAGCGTTTCAGCAGCGTATGAAGGTTGCAGGGGAAGAGTTTGAGGCTCTTGTGCGTGAAAGTGCGCCGGACAAGGATACATTGGCGCGGACGTATAGCCTGTAATCCAACCTATAAGATCACCAATAGCAGCCCATGGGCTGCTATTTTTTTTTCCAAATCGATGATTCCATATCTCGTAAGTCAATTCGCGAAGTCAACGTTAAGCAACCTGGTAAAGGAGAGCTTCGGATCCGACTTTCCTGACATCTTCAGTAAGAAACAAGTCGATTACTTATTTCGATATCTGAAAGATCTGGGCGCAAAGTCGATCTTGTTGGAGTTCGACTATGTTGATAAAGATTTTCTGGAAGACTATTCGCTTTACTATGTGAAGCGATTCAGTAGTGCTGGAAACAAGTGTGCCAGGCTGCACTTCTTTTCGACAGAAGTAATGCACAGCACAATTGAAAAGGCACTTCACTACGGTAACCCCCTGTGTCAGACTACTTGTCGGGTAATTCAATCGGTTTGATTGGAACCTGACCAAGGGTCTGGCGCACCGCGAAATGCAGTTGCCGCCTCGGAATCGAC
>NZ_LMIC01000009.1:0-135613 GCF_001428585.1 Duganella sp. Root198D2
CCTACATACGCGTACGTATTAATCCCACCTTCGAGCCCAATCGGATCGGATTGCACATACCGCCCGGTCTGCGGATCATAATCCCTGTAGTAGTTGTAGTGCAGATTGCTTTCGCGATCAAATTGCTGCCCCGGGAACCGCTGATTGTAAGCAAACGTGGTCTGACCGGCCGGCTGCTCGTTAGCCGCATCCTTGCCAAATGGGTCGCTGTTCCATTGCCACGCCATTGCGCCGTCAACATTAGTGATCACACGCGGCGTGTTGAGCTGATCAGTGTGGACAAAGTGCACTGTAGCTTCCCCAGCCGCCAGGGCTGCGGTTGCAGTAACTGCGACCGGTATGTCATCCAGGTACACGTATTCGGTCAGGGCATCGCCCGTGCTCTCAGCGATCAACTTACCGCTTTGGTCGTAGTGGTAGACGGTGCTGGCTGTCGGGGTGGTCTTCAACACGCGCTGGCCAAGCGCGTTGATGTTGTATCTAACGAGGCCAATCGTAGTATTGGCAGAGACCATCCGGCCGCGCGCGTCGTAGTTGAATGCTGCGCTTCCGTTATTGGTGATGCTGCCGTTGGCGTCGGTGGCAATGCTGGTGTTCTGGCTGCCGGCCAGCTGCGTCAGGCGATTGCTGGTCGTCCCGTAGGTGTAGTTGGTCACCGCCGCGCCATTGACGTACTGCGTGCGGTTGCCCACCGCATCGTAGCTGTAGCCGAGACTACGCTGGGCACGCTGCTCGCTTGTGATGCGATCAAGTTGATCGTAGCCGTAGCTACGGTTGTTGGCTGCATTGCCGCCATCGGCTACACCCGTGATGCGGTTTGCGGCGTCGTATGTCAAGGTCTGTACCTGGCCATTGAGCGTGTAGCTCGTCATGCGGCCGTTCAGGTCGTAGCTACGCGAGTAGGTCTGGCCGTTCCCAAATACCAGCGATTGCAACGCTCCAAAGGGCTGATAACTAACTTGGCTGATCAGGAGCGCAGCAGCACCGTCCTTCGTTGTTCGGATTTCCTTGATACGGCCCGCTTCGTCACGCACGTAGTCAACGCTACGGCCGCTCGGGTAGGTCATTCCGCTCAGGCGGCCATATTGATCATAGCGGTAGGCCGTGGTGTAGGCTTGGCCACCAATAGTGCGGGTCTCGCTGGCCATCCTGCCGCGCTGATCGTAGCCATATTGGGTGGCCCCGCTGACGTCAGCGATCTGGCTCAGGTGGCCAAGCGCATAAGCCCCTTGATCGTAGGTGTAGGTTGCACTGGTGCCGTCCGCATAGGTCACGCTAGTGACGCGGTCGAGCGCGTCGTACTTGTATGTCGTGGTCTGGTTTTTCGCATCGGTGCGAGTCGTCAGATTGCCAGCCTCGTCGTAAGTATTAACTGTGTTGCCGGTATCAGGGCTGCTGGTCTGGATCAGGTTGCCCAGGCCATCAATCGTATAGCTGGTGGCCAGGTTGCGGGCATCCGTGACCTTGGTGAGTTGACCCAAGCTATCGTAGGCAAACTGCGTGATGCCGTTCTTGGCGTCTGTGGTTTTGGTCTTGCGGCCTTGCGCATCGTATTCATGCTTGGTGACGCGCGCCAACGGGTCGGTGACTTGAGTCACTCGGCCGACCTCATCGTAGGCGTAATTAGTTGTCGTGTCTTGAACCTGCGCCTGGCTGGCGTTAGCCAGGGCCAGTGCGGTTGGTATGAAGAGCATTTGCTTCAATTTCATTGCACTGCTCCCGTAATTTGCTTCACGCGGTTCCATCCATCGTATGCGCGTGTGATCTGGCGCGTCAGGGCGCCGGTGGCATCTTTGCTTTGTTCGCTGGTGCGGTTACCCATTGCGTCGAGCACGTAGGTAATGCTGTTGCCCAGGGTGTTGCGCACGCCAATCAGGCGGTGGGCGTCGTCGTAGGTGTTGTAGATGGCGCTGCCGTCTGGCAGGGTTACCTGGGTGACCTGGCCGGCACCGTCGTAGTCATAGCTGGTGGTTTCGCTGCCGACTGTGACGGTGGAGATCCAGCCGCGTGCCGTGTAGCTCAAGTCTGTGGCCAGGCCGTTCGGGTCGGTGATGCGGCCTGCCCGGCCATTCGCGTCGTAGTTCGAATAGGTCGTTACGTGGCCAGCCGCGTTGGTTTGGGTGGACAGGTTGCCTTGAGCGTCGTACGTGAAGGTCGATGTTGCGTTGACGCCGGTGCGTGGTCCTTTGGCGGTCAGCACGTGGCCGAAGTTATCGTAGGTATAGGTCCACACTTGAGGCTTGCCGCTCAATACTGCATTGAATCCAGCCGTGCCGGTGGCGTCCGTTGTCGCCTGGAGCGTTTTGGTCAGCACATTGCCGGCTGCGTCGTAGCTAAACGTGGTTCGGCGCAGCGGCTCGGATATGCGAGCTGGCAGGCGGAAGGTCGGGTGCCATTCTGTTTGAATCGTACGCGCGACGGTCGTGCCGGAGGCTTCGATACGCTGGGTCTCCAGGTTGCGGGAAAGGTCAAACGTATATGCCGTTGCCGTTCCGTCGTAATCCGTGTAACGAGCAATATTGCCGTTCGCGTCGTACTCCGTTGACGCGCTTGCCGGAATGTATGGATTGAGTACAGACTGGCGCGAAACGCTGGTCTGGCGCAGGACACCGAGGATGTTCGAATATCTGTAGGTATACGTCGTATTTAATGGATCGGTCATCCACGTTAATGGTGAGTTGGGGTACGTTAGCGTGTACTTTTCTACGGCACCGGCGTGCTCGGTCGAGGTTGCGTGGCGTTGCGAGTCATAAGAGAACGTGGCATAGCGCTTGCCGTTTTCATCGATGATGCCAGTCAAAAGGCGGGCGTTTGTCAGGTTCGACGCCAATGCGGGCTCATCGTAAATATAGGTCCGGCTCTTCCCGTCCGGATAGGTCACTTTCGAGAGATTCTGCGAGCTCTCGTATTCGTACGCTGTAACGTTCCCGGCGGGATCCGACATTGTGGCCATGCTGCCCTTGTCGTTGTACGTGAACTGCAGCGCTCGGCCAAACGGGTCCTGTACTTTCAACAGGTAGCCGGCGCGCGGTGCAATTTCCGGCGGAGTATCTGTGTCGCTATAAACGAAGGTTGTGACGAGTCCATTCCGGTCCGTTTTGCTCAGCAACCGGCCATCCATTGAAAATAGTTCTGTTGTTTCGTTGGAAGCATTTGCGACTTGCCAGCCGATGACAGCGCCGCTGCTATCTACAACTTGCTGAACGCGGTCGTTCACGTCCTTCGACGGCGAATAATCGACGTCGCTGCCAAAGTGAGTCAGGCGGCCTGCTCCCCTGCGAACGCCAAAGCTCTTTGGCGTGCCTTTGCCTGCGTACGGATAGCAGTAATCTTTTGTACTTCCGGGCTCTCGTCCTATGAAGCACGCGAAATCAGGCGACGTTTTGGCGGCTTTGTTGGTGAAGTCGATGCCAAAGATCTGGTAGTTGTGGCGCCACACGCCATCATCACTCCGGTATGTCCGTACAAGCTGCAATGTACCCGATGGACTCTCATAATCCACTTCCGATTGAATTTTGACGCCGCCGTTCACCAGAATTGGATTACCAACCCGGCCAGCCTTCCGCTTATCACATTCATCGCAAGGCGGTTCGGGAGGCTCGTTGCGGGCACACAGGGCCGGCCAGACTGAAGGATGCATTACTTGCCACCATCCGTTAGGGCAACCAACACTAATTAACCCTCCTGTGGGAACCGTATGGCTGCGCCCATCTTCGGTGGTATAAGTCCAAGTGCCCCGCCATTCCCATTGGCCGTTGTTAAACGCAGGCCCAGTATAGGTGCCGATGCTGCCGCCCCAACGCGAGCTGGCCCACGCTTGTGCTGCTGCATCGCCGCTATCCATATAGCCCACTCCGCTGGCCAGATAGGTGATATGAGCACTTGCATATTCAGTGGCTGAAGCCGGACTGATGCACAGCAAATAAGCCCATAAAATAGCTGAACCTATTTCAGCCAAGATTTTCGATTTTCTTATATACATTGTTGATCCATTGAAGAGACGCGTGTGACGACGCGTTTGATCAGGTAATTGTTAAAGCGGGATAAGGATGAAGGCGGGGAAGTAACATCATGGTCAGCATGCGTACCACTTAGCTGACGGTGGCAAGCGGGGTAGGCCATTTCGTCGCGAACACCCATACTTATTACATTCGGGAACTATTGTATCCGGACGGGAATGTTGCAAAACTATCGAATTGTCACGAAAGTGGGCGCGTGTGCTGTTGGCGGTCGCGCTGGGTGCGGACACTCAAAAGTGCCTTGATGGCCAGCTGCATGGGCGCGGCTGGCGGGCAATCAAACGATCTTCTGACGATCAGCCAGCATGGCCTCGTAAGTCAGGTTCTGCAGCAGGGTGAAGTGTGCCGGATCGAGCCCGGTGAATTGCACGCCATAGCTGAACACATCCCGCCCATCCATCTTCTGCGACTGCGCCACCGTGGCATTGCGTACCAGGGCCGTTGTATTGATTCGCACTTGCCGGTCATCTGGCGGCGCCAGCAGGGTAAAGTCCAACTGCACCGTTTCGCCCTCGCGACTCAAAGGCTGGGCCGATTCGATCAGCGCGCCGGAAACGCTCAGGTTCACCATGAAGACCGAAGCATGGCTGCCGTCGTCGCGCGACATCTTGGCCGGGATCTCAACCTTCACGCGCATGGCCGCACGCAGGCTGGTGCCCTGGATCTCGCCTGGGAAGGCCACGTGCGCATACATCAGCGGCCGCAGGAAGACGCGCTGCACGACAGTCGAGAACGAGCAGACATTCACGCCGGAGAAGACGCGCACTGTCAGCTTGTCGCCTTCGGTGACAGCGATGGGCCCATTGTTCTCCATCGGGATTTTGACGATCATGTACTCGTCGCGCACCCACCCAATCACGGTGGAGAAATGCTGCATGGGCCGCAGGGTACGATGGGTGATCAACTGGATGCGCCCGCCAACCTGCAGGTTCATCTGTTCAAACGCATATTCCTGCAATTTGTTTTCGCTCGCCATCGTCGTTATTGTCTGTTTATGAGCAATTTCCCATTGTATATTAACGCCACGCATCAATTAGCGCTTTGTCGATAGGGCCATCCAGTCCAGGCCGACCAGGTGATATGGGTCGGGCTGTATCTTGCCGCAATTGACCCGCGCGCAGGTTTCCTTGGCGCCGAAGCGCCAGCCGCCGTTGTCGTGGTCGAGAATTTCTTTATCCACCAGCTCGCGCGTTTCCTCGTAGCGCCGCGCCATTTCCGGCCGCTGCGCCACCGCCAGGAAGGCCTTCATTCCTTCGGCTTGCTGCCACCAGAATTTTCCGCGATCGACCTGGCCGCTCGTGTAAATGCGGTTGAAGACGCCGCCATCCTGTTCGTCATAGCCTTTTGCCACTGCAAACTTCAGCAAGCGGTCGGCCACGCCGGAATACAGCGGTGGCAGGCCGCGCTTCTCCGCGCTGCGCAGGAGGTGGCTCCATTCGAACTGGTGGCCAATGTCAATGTAGCCCTCATCATTGGCCAGGGGCTTCCACTGCAGGTCATACCACTCGGGAATGTAAGCACCGCCATCCGGCAGGCCGATCATGAGGCGGTTCAGCACGAAGTCGCCCAGTGCGCGCGCATCTGCCACGACTTGCTGGTCACCGGTGGCATCGATCAGGGCCAGCAAGGCCTCGAACATATGCATGATGGGGTTTTGCGAGAGGTATTTCTCCGGCGCCGGAGTAAAGTCGCGGGGCGCGCTGCTGCGCAAGCCACCGGCCGGGTCGCGCAGGTTATTGCGAATGTCGTGCCAGGCCGCCAGCGCCGCTTCCTTGTACTTCGGTTCGCCCGTCACACGTGCCGCATGCGACAGCGCGAGCAGGGCAAAGGCGTGGCCGTAGCTGTTCTTTTTCATGTTGACCGGCTTGCCCTGCGCATCGACACCCTGGAAAAAGCCGCCATGCAGCGGGTCGTGGAAGGTGGTAAGCAGGAGGTCTGCACCGCGCTTGCCCACTTCCAGGTAGCGCGCGTCGCCAGTCGCTTCATACCCGATCAGCATGGTGTACACCATGCGGGAATGGCCGGTCAGGTCGCCGGGAATCCTGCTGGCCGGCAGCCAGCTACGCTCGAACTGTGCCTGCAGCAGGCCGGAAGGCGTAGGCGCCACTGCCAGCCAGCGAGACAGGTGGACGTTGAGGTCTTTGCGGTGCCATTCGGTATTCGCCACGTCGGCTATTGCGCCGCGTCCGCCATTTTCGCTGTCGCAGGCTGCGAGCAGGGCTAAGCATGATGCGACAGCCGCGCGGCGCAGCATCAGGCTTTCCAGTCGCCGGACTTGCCGCCCGCTTTTTCGGTGACGCGGATATCGGTCATCACCATGCCGCGGTCGACGGCTTTGCACATGTCGTAGACGGTCAAGAGGCCGACCTGCACCGCGGTCAGGGCTTCCATTTCCACGCCGGTCTTGCCGTAAGTTTCGACCTGGGCGCGGCAATGGAGGGTGTTGCTGGGTTCATCGGTGGTAAAGTCCACTGCGACGCGGGTCAGGGCCAAAGGGTGGCACAAGGGGACCAGGTCGGCCGTGCGCTTGGAGGCCATGATGGCGGCAATGCGGGCGATGCCAAGGACATCCCCTTTCTTGGCGGTTCCCGATAGAATAAGCGCCAGCGTTTCCGGCTTCATGCGGATACTGCCGGTGGCAACGGCAATACGGTGGGTTTCGGCCTTGGCGCCGACATCGACCATATGGGCCTGGCCGGCAGCGTCAAAATGAGTAAGGTGTTCGGTCATCGCGTAGCTCTCTTGTTGAACGGGTATGATAGCACTGTGAATGCACTACATTTTCGCCGTCCCTTGCTGGCGGCACTGGTTTCCGGCCTGCTGATCGCTGCCCCGGCAGGGCAGGCGCAGCAGACTGAATTGCCGACGCTGGGCGATGCCTCGCGCGAGGACATGTCTCCTGTGATGGAGAAGCGCCTGGGCGAAGAGATCATGCAAAGCCTGCGCTTCGAGCGCGACTACCTGGATGACCCGCCGATCATCGAATACCTGAACAGCTTCGGCACCAAGCTGGTGGATGCGCGGCCGGGTGCGCGCGGCGATGCCAACCTTGAGTACTATTTCTTTGCGATCCGCGACAAGAACCTGAATGCGTTTGCCATGCCGGGCGGCTATATTGGCGTGCACTCGCAGTTGCTGCTGGCGGCGCAGAACGAATCCGAACTGGCGTCGGTGCTGTCGCACGAGATCGGCCACGTGGCGCAGCGCCATATCGCGCGCCAGCTTGGGGCGCAAAAGAACGATGCCCTGATCCCCCTGGCTGCGATGCTGCTTGCTGCGCTGGCTGCCAAGTCCAGTTCAGATGCGGCAATGGGCGTGTTCCTGGGCGGGCAGGGCCTGGCCATCCAGCGCCAGCTGAATTTCGGCCGCGACGCGGAGCGCGAGGCGGACCGTGTCGGTTTCCAGATCATGAATGCTGCCGGTTACGACGCCAGCGGCATGGTGTCCTTCTTCCAGCGCATGCAGAACAGCACGCGCATGTACAGCGACCTGATGCCGCCCTGGCTGATGAGCCACCCGTTGACCACGGAGCGTATCGCCGATATCCAGGCCCGCATCCGCGATCAGAAATTCAGCCAGCGCGTGGACGGCATGGACTTCCACCTGATCCGCGCCCGTGCCCGCGTGCTGCAGGACGAAAGCAGCAAAGGCCTGTCCGACACGGAAGCGGTGTTCAGGAACCAGATACAGCAGCCTGGCCGGCAGAACGTGGCCGCCGGCCAGTACGGCATGGCGATGGTGTCGCTCAAGCGCTCCGAGTTTGCTGCCGCGCAGGAATGGCTGGACAAGGCGCGCGGCACCATCGACAAGCCGCCGGTTGCGGGCGCGTTCAGCACGCCTATCCCGCTTGGCACGACCGATTCGGCGCTGGCCTATATGTCGCTCGAGATCAAGCTGGCGCAGGAGAACAAGCCGGAAGTGATCACCGCCGCTATCGAGGAAGCACAGCTGGCGCAAGGCCGTTTCCCGTTATCGCGCGGCCTGGTGTGGCAATACGCCGACGCCCTGATCAAGGGCGGCAAATACGATGAAGCCACGCGCTTCCTGCGCGACCAGCTGCAGATGTACCGCCGCGAGCCGGAATTGCACGATTACATGGCGCAGGCCTACGCCAAGCAGGGCAAGATCGCCCTGCAGCATATCTCGCTGGCGGAATCCTATGTGCTGCTGGGCGGCGTGCTGGCCGCGCTGGACCAGCTGGCGCTGGCCCGCAAGGCACCCGATGCGACTTACTACGACCAGTCGGTGATCGATGCCCGCGAGCGCGAGCTGCAGGCAAAGCGCCGCGAGATGATGGGCGATAAGAAGAAAGACAAGGAGTAATCAGGCTGGAGGTTCCAGCTCGATGGAAATCTCGATTTCCATCTGCTCCATGCCCGGAACTTTGTCGAGGATTGCGGCGATTTCGTCATACGAAATCGCGGCAACGCCCACCAGGCGCGTTGGATTCCACGCTGGCTCCTCTTCTTCGCCCTCGGCATGCTCGTGCGGCACGCCTTCGCTACACGCTTTGCATAGCGTGCGCACGTTGGACGTCCAGTCTTCAAACGGCATGCCGGCCGCTTCGAATGCGGCTTCCAGCGTCGCCATCTGCTGCTCGGTGGCTTCCTGCACTTCCATGCAGAACGTGCTGAGCTTCGATGCCTCAAACAACTCCAGCACATTGAATACCGAGTATTCCCGGCCGCCCGACTCGCGTTTGCCGACGCTGGCGCCGTCGTGCAGGACGATGTCCCCGCAACGGAATCCTGAGTCCGGGTATGGAATGTTGCGCAGCACGGCGCGTACCGGGTCGATACGGGTGGCCCAGACTACTTCGCCGTCGCCGTCCGGGTTCAGCCGAACAGGCGTCGGGCCGAAGTCCATGTCAATCGGCCCTTCTGTCCCCTCGAGCTTGATGCCGTTATCGGCCCAGGCCTGGCGCACCGTAGCCCAGTCGCGCAGCGCAGTCGCTGCGATGGCCAGGTTCCAGCGGCTCGCTTCGTCGTCCGGCCGCAGTGCATATGCACGCTGGTTGTAATCGAAGGATTTGACCCAGTCGTTGCGGTACTTGTAGATCAGGCCAATGTTGTACAGCGTTTTTGCTGCGTCCGGGTTGAGCCGCAATGCCTCTTCATAAGCCTGGAGCGCCAGGTCGTCATTGCCGGCCTCACGATGGGCGATGCCTTGTTCGTTCAGTTCTTCTGCGCGTTCAAAATTATTCATGCGGTTTTCCGTTTGGCGACCCAGTCATTGACTACGCCTTCCAGCAGGGTCAATGGCAAGGCGCCGTGTATCAGTACTTCGTTGTGGAATTGTTTCAGGTCGAACTTGTTGCCAAGCTCCTTCTTCGCCTGCTCGCGCAGCGCGAGAATCTTCAGCATGCCGACCTTGTAAGCCAGCGCCTGGCCTGGATTGACGAAGTAGCGTTCGATCTCCGCCGTCACATCGCCTTCCGCCATGCCGGTGGTGTTCATCATGTAATCAATGGCCTGCTCGCGCGTCCAGCGCTTGTAATGAATGCCGGTATCGACCACCAGGCGGGTCGCGCGCATCATTTCGTCGCGCAGGCGGCCCAGGTTATCCAGCTGGGTTTTCTGGAACCCCTGTTCCGCCGCCAGCCGTTCCGCGTACAGCGCCCAGCCCTCATTGTAGGCAGTGAACGGAATGATCTTGCGGAAGAATGGTACGCCCGTCATCTCCTGCTGGATCGCGATCTGGAAATGGTGGCCCGGAATGCCTTCGTGGTAAGCCAGCGTGCGCATGGCGAACTTCGGCGTTTCGCCCGGTGCGCGCATGTTCGCGTAGAACACGCCCGGCCGGCTGCCGTCGAAAGAGCCCTGCATATAATAGGCACCTGGTGCAGTCGCCTGCGATGCGACCGGCACCGCCTGCACTTCAACGCCCAGTTTCGGGCGCACGTCGAACACCGGGTCGAGGCCTTTGTTGACCTCGTCCAGGATGGCCTGGTACTGCGCCAGCATGGCCTTCTTGCCTTCGTCGGTATTCGCATACTGCTGCTCAGGGCGCGAAGCCAGGATCTGCACGCGCTTGCCGATCGAACCTTCGGCCAGGCCTTCACCTTTGAGGATGGCATCCATCTCCGCGCCAACGCGCTCGACTTCCGCCAGGCCCAGTTCATGCACCTGCTGCGGCGTCAGGTTCGAAGTCGTATGCTGGCGCACTGCCCAGGCGTAGTAAGCTTCGCCGTTCGGCAAGCTCCAGGCGCCATTGTTGGTAGTGGCCTTGGATTGCAGCGCGGTGAAAGCATCAATCAGCTTGCCATAGGCAGGGTAGACCGCCTCCTGCACTGCCTTTTCGGTTTGGGCCAGCAAGGCGCTGCGCTCGGTGTCGGACAGCTCTTTCACCTTGGCCAGCTTGTCGCGCATATTGGTCACCAGCACATGCTCGTTGACCGGCGTGGCGACAACGGCCTTCATTTCCGCCAGCACTTTGTCGACGGTGAATTTCGGCGGCACGATCCCTTTGCTTTCGCTATGGCGAATCGCTTCCGCCACCTGGCCGAATTTGACCGGGAACAGGTTCAGGCGTGCGATATAGGCTGCCGCCTCGCCCTTGTCCGTAACCTGGTGCACGTCGGTCATGAATTGCGGCAGCATGCTCTGCACGCCCATCATCTGGTTGACCGGGAAGCCATGATCGATGAATGCTTCGCCCTCTACCTGGCTTTTCAGGAAGAAGCGCAGCGTGTCGTAGGACAGCTTGCCCTCGGCATCGAGACCTTCCGTGCTGTAGCTCTCCAGCATGGCCAGGTCTTGTTTGAGTTGTGCCATTTGTTTGACGCTGTGGGCGGGCGAAGCGTCATCGAGCTTCTTGCTGTAAAAGTCCAGCCAGCCGGGCAGGATGCGCATGTCGGACAGCATTTCGGGGCTGTCGATCGCATAGGCGGCAAATACGCGGGCGTAGAACCAGTCCAGCTTGAGGGGCTTGAAATACCAGGTGTGGGCGACGAGGGCCAGGGCCAGCACAACCAGGCCGAGCGCAATACCGCCCAGCCACTTTGCAGCACGTTTCATCAGGGAGTTCTCCGGGATTGTTTTTCTCTTAACATCATGCCCCGGAGAGGGCAACCGGTCAAGGTTGCGGCTGGCGCTTGAAACTGAATGCTTGCGGCACGGTGTCGCGCGCGATTGCCGCCAGCGGCACGGCGCGCTCACCGACGCGCAAGGTGAGCGGCGACAGGCTGGCAGGATCGCTGGCCGCGGCATCCAGCCATGCCAGCAGGGCGTTGTCGCCTACCTGGCGGCCGTTCAGTTCCAGTTGCGGCAGCACTTGCGCGAAGTCGCGGTCGTCGAGCTGTGCCAGCACATCGCCGCTGCGCAGCAGCAGCTCGCCGGCTTCGGTCAGCCAGGCCGCATCCACTTCGCCCAGCGGTGCACCGGTATGCAGCACGAAGCCGTGGACCGGATCGGTGCGCGCAATGAACGGTGTGGTCTCGAGGTTCAGGTACACGCGCTGCGGGCCGTTCTGGAAATACCAGCGGCCCTGTTCATCGCTCTGGTAATTGCGCGTGATGAAGCCGACCAGTGCCGGGTTGGTCAGCTTGTCGCCCGCTTCGTTGAAATGCTGCGCGCGCTCATCGCGCATGCGCCAGTTGCCGCGCGCATCGAGCGCCAGCCAGCCGTAGCAATGCGGCACATTCGGCCACTTGACCATCGCCTGTTTGACTATTTCATCCATTGTTCAAGCCTCGGCCATCTCGCGGGTTTCGACGGCGGTCAGGAAGTTCAGCATGCGCAGTGGCAGCCAATCGAGGCTGCCCGGCATGCGGCCGGTGGCGAAACCCACATGGCCGCCTTCTTCCGGATAGTCCAGCACCACATGGCGCGATGCATCGCGCGGCAAATATGCACCCGGCATGAAGGGGTCGTTCTTCGCATTCAGCACCAGGGTCGGCACCGTGATATCGGTCAGCACGTGTTTGGCGCTGGCGCGGTCCCAGTAATCGTCCGCATCGCGGTAGCCGTGCAGCGGCGCCGTAACCACATTGTCGAAGGCGTGCAAATCCTGCGCTGCCATCAGCGCATCAAGGTCGAACAGGCCGGGGAATTGCTGCAGCTTGGCCAGGCATTTCGGTTTCAGCGTTTGCAGGAACATGCGCGTGTAGAGGCGGCTCAAGCCGCGCGACAGGGCGTTGCCGCCTTGCGCCAGGTCGAGCGGCGCCGATACGGCGCAAGCCGCGTCGATAAACCCTGCCTGGTGCTGCGATTCGCCCAGCCAGCGCAGCAGCACATTGCCGCCCAGCGAAACGCCGCAAGCGTAGAACTTGCCGGTGGCATGCGGATGCAGGCGGCGGATGATCCAGTCCAGTTCACCGGAATCGCCGGAATGATAGAAGCGCGGCGCCAGGTTCGCTTCGCCGGAACAGCCGCGGAAATGCGGTACGGCGCCGGACCAGCCGCGGCGCGTGATTTCCGCCATCAGGGCGCGCGAGTAATGGCTGTCGGACGAGCCTTCCAATCCGTGGAACAGCACCACAAAGGGCTTGCCCGGCGTGCCGTCGACGAAATCGACATCGATGAAATCCGCGTCCGGGGTATGCCACCGTTCGCGGCGGAAACGGACGTCGGGCTTGGCTATGCAGGTAGCCGGGTAAATGGTCTGCAAATGGCCGCTCGGCAGCCAGAATGGGGCGATGTAGTTCATGGCGCGGCTGGGATCGACCCAGCGGGCCGGATCCCCCTTTTTTTAGTGCAGTATTTGAGCGCGCGGATCGACGGGAACAGGTCCCGGCGCTACAGACACATGATGCAACACAATGCGCCAACCCTTCGGTGTCTTAACGTACACATTGGTCGCAATCAGGTGCGCCGGCTCGCCGCTTGCCGCTGTGACGCCCTCGATGACAGTATGCACCGAACTCATCAGGTTGTGTGTCTCATGCAGCTGGGACGGGCGAATTTGCAACCCGCCGTGTTCCAAAAGTGCACTCCAGGAATCGCGGATGGCGCCATGCCCGATCAGGCGCGGGCCGCCGGGATGGATGCAGACGATTTCCTCGTCATCCGCCCACAGCGCCATCAAGGCTTCCAGGTCGGCCCGGTTCAAGGCATCGTAAAAGGCTGCTTCGACTTCTGCCGCACTGCCATTCTGGTGTTTACGTGCTGCCATCCGGGCTCCGGGGATAGATTAGTGGTGGCCGACTTCGGTACCAGGCTTCAGCTGGTACTGGGTGCCGCAGTATGGGCATTTCGCTTCACCATGCTTGAAGTCCAGGAACACGCGCGGGTGAGAAGACCACAGCGGCATGGCTGGATTCGGGCAGTAGGCCGGCAGGTCTTTGCCATCGAGTTCTACTGGCTGGGTGGCGTTGCTCATCTTATAACACTCCGCAAGATCAAAAACCAAGATTTTAATGCATCCCGGCAGCGAAAAGCATTCGTCGGTAGAATGTCGGCTTTCCCAAGCGGTTGCAAATGAGTTCTCCAGATAGCCTGCCCGATGTCGCAGCCCACCACGAGCCATCCTGGCGCGCAGGGCTGAAAGACGGCACCCCAACCCTGTTCGGCATCACCGCATGGGGCCTGGTGGTGGGTGTGGCCATGGTCAAATCCGGCCTGACCGTAGGGCAGGCGCTGGGCATGACCCTGCTGGTGTTTGCCGGTTCCGCGCAACTCGCCTCGCTGCCGCTGATCGCCGCTGCCGCGCCGATCTGGGTGATCTTCCTGACCGCAGTGGTGGTCAATCTTCGATTCGTGATTTTTGCCGCCATACTGGCGCCGCATTTTGCCAAGCTGCCGTTATGGCGCCGCTTCCTGCTTGGCTACGGCGCCGGCGACATGACCACCGCCTTTTTCATGCAGCGCTACCCGACCGAAAAGCCGGAGGCAGGCAAGGTGTCTTACCTGCGCGGCCTGCTGTACCCAAACTTTCTCGCCTGGCAATCCGGCTCCATCGCCGGCATTTTGCTTGGCAGCGCAGTGCCGGCCGAATGGGGACTCGGATTTGCCGGCACGCTGGCGATTGTCTGCATCACAGTGCCGATGGTGGCCAGTCGTCCGGCCTTGTGCGGCGCGCTGGTAGCCGGCGTGACCGCAGTGCTGGCGCATGGCTTCCCGTACAAACTGGGCCTGCTGGCCGCGGTCCTGGTTGGCATGGTCACTGCCATGGCGGTTGAAGGAATGATCGAACGACGAAAGGGCGCCAATGTCTGACCTTGAAATCTGGCTGACGATCGGCGCCCTGGTTTGCGCCACTGCAGTCACGCGCTCCTCGTTCTGGGTGATCGGCGAGCACGTCTCGATCCCGACCCGGGTGCAGGAGATGCTGCGCTATGCACCCGCCTGCGCGCTGGCCGCCATCATCGGGCCCGACCTGCTGCTCGACCCGCAAGGCACAGTCGAATTCAGCCTCCACAACTACAAGCTGCTGGCTGGCGCCGCCGCCATCGCCTATTACCTCGTTCGCCGAAATATGCTTGAGACAATTGTGTTCGGCATGGCATGCTTTACGGCATTGCGATTAATTCTCTCCTAAACTATGGCACGAAACTTCCTGATCCCAGCTTTGCTGATGATTGCCGGCGCTACCCAGGCGGCAGACTTTTATGGAGACGGAAGTTGCCCATCGGCGGTGACGACGGCGCAAGAGGCGGCAAACAAGGCCGACTGGATCATGGAGGCCACCGTTTACACGATCATTACCTTCAACGGCAAACTATATCCCTCCGATGTGACTGTTGAAGAAGCCAAGATGGTGGCCGAACGCGATCCGAAAAAGATCGGCAAGTCGTTGACGCTGGAAATCAGCCCCTGTTTTGCCGGCGGCCGGAAACCATTCAAGGCGCGCGGCAAAGATCAAATGGAAGGTAAGCGCTACCGCTTCTACGGCACGCGCCATGCCGTATCTCCACTGCGCCGGTTCTTCTATATGGAGCCGGTCGAGAAACAGATGCCCGCGATCCAGGATGCAATTTCGCGGTTGGTGACACGTCCCCACGAAAATAAGGGGGCGAAAGCGTTGGCAGACGGATGGCAGCATGTTCGCTCGACCGAAGGCGGCTTTTCTGTCGACCTGCCAGGGGAAGTATTCGACGCGACCAAGGCGAATGGCGATGCACCCGGATTTATCTTGCGCTCCAAAGACACATTTGGCTCTACCTTCATGGCTGTATTCGAGCGGTCGGGCCGCGATGCAGGCATGCACCGTAGTTACGATCAGCAAATGGAGAAGGCGAGTCCCGAGCAGGTAGTGAATTTCAGGGGATACCCATCGGTCCTGTCGAAAGGTTCCCTTCCTGGCGAGAGCACAATGGCAACCCGTAGCCTGTTTATTCGCGTGCCGGGAGGTACATACATGCTTGGTGTAACAATGCCCCAGGGTGCTGAGGGCGAGTCGCTGAAGAGCTGGGAACGGTTCACAAATTCCCTGGTGTTCAACTAAGCAACCAGTAGCGCGCCGTCCTGAAATCTCAATAGCACAGTTGGGAGGATAAATGGTCGAACTGGATCACATGATTTTACGGGTGAGCGACCCGGCGGCATCAATTCGCTTTTATGAAGGCGTGCTGGGCTTCCAGCATGAGGGCAGGGCTGGCCCGTTCGAGATCGTACGCGTCAGCGAGGGTTTCACGCTGGACCTGCTGGCGGAGCCGCCAACCATGCACCTGCACCTGGCCTTCCGCGTCGAGCCCGAACACTTCGAGCGCGTGATGATGCAGTTGCGCGAGCGCCGCATTCCGTTCGGCGGCAACCATATGGACCGCTCGGGCAGCACGCCCCAGCCCCAGTACGGTGCGCGCGGACTGGCGCTGGCTTGCTACTTCGAAGACCCGGACGGACACAACCTGGAGATCCGCTACTAAACCTGCCACAGCTTGCGCGCTTCTTCGGCAATGATGTCGGGGAATTCTTCCTGGAAGAACAGCTTGCCTTCCGGGATGGCGCGAATGCCCTGCGAGCGCGGGAAGAGCTGGTCCAGGTAGCGCGCATCGGCGAGCGTAAAGATCGTATCGCTGGCGCCCCAGACCATTTTTACGGGAACGCTGCTGCGCCGTAGTTCGGCCTCAATGCCGGCCAGCGGGTTCGGCGACAGGGCATTGTGGAATTCATGGTATTGCTTGCGCCGCAGCGGTGAACTCACCAGCGGGGCGGCGTAGTATTCGATGATTTCATCCGTCAATTGCGCGGGATTGTGGAAGACGGCGGCGCCAAAAGTGGCGCGGGCCATTGCCTTATTGGTCAGCCATTTGGCAGTGTCGTCGGCCAGGGTGCCGTTGCGCGCCATCTCCAGCACTGGGGCGATTTCAGCGGGCGGGCTGTGCGGTTCGATATCACAGTTGGTCAACATCATGCTGCGCACGCGTTGCGGGTAGCGCAGCAGGAATAGCTGCGCGACGGCGCCACCGCTGTCGCTGGCGATGACATCCACTGTGCCGGCGCCGAGCTTGTCGAGCAAGGCGGCCAGCATGTCGGCCTGGGCGGATGCTGCCAGCGACTGGTGCGCGGGCGCTTCCGAATATCCCAGGCCCATGAAGTCGGGTGCGATGCAGCGGCGGTGCGGCGACAGGCGCTCAAGCGCGCCGCGCCACTGGAAGCTGTTCAGCGGGGCACCGTGCAGGAACAGCGCTGCTGCCGGTCCGTTTCCGCGCTCGACGTAGGCGATGCGGCCAAAGGGCAGTCCGGCAAAGCGGCGCGCTGCGCGGAATTTTTCGACCTCGGTTGCGGCGGCGGCATTGGATAGCTGCGGAACGGTGCTGGCGGCAAGCGCTGCGCCAGCCAGGGAAAGGAAGTTTCGGCGTTTCAATTGAGGTCTCCATGCGGTGGCTGATTGATTGGACTGATGCTATCGGCAGCGCTGGCAGGCCGCGCGCATAATCGGCCGCTGGCGAGCACAATCGGCCGATTAATTTATTGCGCCTTGGCCGGAATCGGCGCACTCTCCCATTTCCTGCGTGAGAGGACGCAATGACTAATCGACCAACGTGTTACCCGGTGCGGGAGGAGGTGCCGCTGCTGGATGTTTTGACTTCGCCCGTCCCGCACGGCCGCTTCGATTCGCCGGTGGATGGCCGGCATGTGCTGTGCCTGCATTTGGGCGCGCCGGTGCCTGTCAGCTATCGCGCTTGCCGGTATGAACGGCAGGGGACCCGGTTGCACGGCCAGTTCTGCGTGGTTCCAGCCGGCTCCAGCACGCGCTGGACGTTGACGGCGCCTGCTACCTCATTGCTGCTGCGCCTGAACCCATCGCTGATGAGGGAGACTGCCGAGCACATGCGCCTGGGCGCTGAGCTGGCGCCTGCCATTCACCTCCGCGACCCTCAAATTGAGCACATCGGCTGGATGATGCGAGCCGAGGAGCAGGACGGCCATCCCAGTGGCCGCATCTTTGCCGACAGCCTGGCCAGCGCCTTGGCCGCGCGATTGCTGGCGCTGCAAACGCCAGCCTCCCGCCTGCCCGCCGCGGCGCCCGCCCGCGCCTTGCCGGCCTGGCGGCTGCGCGCCGTCCAGGACTATATCGAAGCCAGGCTCGACCAGGAGCTGACGCTGGCGGAACTGGCAGCCGTGGCCGGTTTCAGCGTTTCCCACTTCAAGGAACTGTTTCGTCAGGCAGCCGGGATGCCGGTGCACCGCTTTGTCCTCGCCCGCCGCGTTGAGCGTGCCCGACAGCTACTGCAGGAAGGCATGCTGACCAATACCGAGATCGCGCTGGAGGCCGGCTTCTCGCACCCAAGCCATATGGCCCGCAGCGTTCGCCAAGTGCTGGGCCTGACACCTGCACAATTGCGCGACGATGGTTTGAGAAAGATCAAAAGTGCGGTTTTCGTGTCCAAATGACAGACCTGGCACTGAATTTGATTGATGCAATTGCAACTAAATATCGGCCTTACCCGAGCTTATCAGGCGGCTAAGGGGGCTCGGCTTAAGGTAAAATAGCGCTCTTTCCAACTGTGACCCCTGAGTAACCATGCTGAAATTCAACCGCCTGGAAGACCTCGTAGCGCAGAACGCGCTGCAGGGCAAGCGCGTCTTTATCCGTGCAGATCTGAACGTGCCGCAGGATGATGCGGGCAATATCACCGAAGATACGCGCATTCGTGCTTCGATTCCGGCGATTAAGGCGGCCTTGGGCGCCGGCGCAAAAGTCATGGTTACCTCCCACCTGGGCCGTCCAACCGAAGGCGAATTCAAAGCTGAAGACAGCCTGGCGCCGATCGCCAAGCGTATGTCGGAGCTGCTGGGCCAGCCGGTTGAACTGAAGCAGAACTGGGTCGATGGCGTGGAAGTCGCCGCTGGCCAGGTTGTGTTGCTGGAAAACTGCCGCGTCAA
The DNA here is from genome assembly GCF_001428585.1 of Duganella sp. Root198D2. Classification (NCBI taxonomy): domain Bacteria; kingdom Pseudomonadati; phylum Pseudomonadota; class Betaproteobacteria; order Burkholderiales; family Oxalobacteraceae; genus Duganella; species Duganella sp. Root198D2. The sequence goes on from NZ_LMIC01000009.1 coordinate 18,287, forward strand.
CAAGGGCGAAAAGAAGAATTCCGATGAGCTGGCCGAGAAAATGGCCAAGCTGTGCGATGTGTACGTGAACGATGCTTTCGGTACCGCGCACCGCGCTGAAGCTACCACCCACGGTATCGCCAAGTTCGCTCCGATCGCTTGCGCCGGCCCGCTGCTGGCCGCTGAGCTGGATGCGCTGGGCAAGGCCCTGGGCGCGCCGGCACGTCCTCTGCTGGCTATCGTTGCCGGTTCCAAAGTGTCGACCAAGCTGTCGATCCTGAAATCGCTGGCTGACAAGGTGGACAACCTGATCGTCGGCGGCGGCATTGCCAATACCTTCATGCTGGCTGCCGGCCTGAAGATCGGTAAGTCGCTGGCCGAAGCGGACCTGGTGGCCGATGCCAAAGCCATTATCGACATGATGGCTGCCCGTGGCGCCCAGGTGCCGATCCCGACCGACGTGGTGTGCGCCAAGGAGTTTGCGTCGACCGCTGTGGCTACCGTCAAGGATGTGGCTGACGTGGCGGACGACGACATGATCCTGGACATCGGTCCGAAGACGGCGGCCAAGCTGGCGGCCCAGATCGCCGAAGCTGGCACCATCGTCTGGAACGGCCCGGTGGGCGTGTTCGAGTTCGACCAGTTCGGCGAAGGCACCAAGACCCTGGCCATGGCAATCGCCAACTCCAAGGGCTTCTCGATCGCCGGTGGTGGCGACACCCTGGCGGCAATCGCCAAGTACCAGATCACCGACAAGATCGGCTATATCTCCACCGGCGGCGGCGCCTTCCTGGAATTCCTGGAAGGGAAGACCTTGCCGGCAGTGGAAATCCTGGCGCAACGCGCCCAGTAACACGGTAAAAGGCGCCCGCAAGGCGCCTTTTGAACTTTTTTAAGCTCACACGAAGGAAACCTTCATGGCACGTGGTACCAAGATCGTCGCAACTATCGGCCCAGCATCGACCGACCTCAGCATCCTGATCCAGATGATCAAGGCGGGCGTCGACGTGGTCCGCCTGAATTTCTCGCATGGCAAGGCGCAGGATCATATCGATCGCGCTGCGCTGGTGCGAAAGGCGGCTGCGGAATGCGGCAAGGAAGTGGCGATCATGGCCGACATGCAGGGTCCGAAGATCCGTATCGGCAAGTTCGAGAACAACAAGATCGAGCTGGCCAAGGGCGACAAGTTCATCCTCGACGCCAAGTGGGGCGAAAATGGTGAGCTGGGTAGCCAGGAGCGCGTGGGCCTGGACTACAAGAGCCTGCCGAGCGACGTGAGGCCGGCCGACGTGCTGCTGCTGAACGACGGCCTGATCGTGCTGACCGTGGATAAGATCATCGGCAGCGAAATCTATACCACCGTGAAGATCGGCGGCGAGCTGTCCAACAACAAGGGCATCAACCGCCAGGGCGGCGGCCTGACAGCGCCGGCGCTGACCGCCAAGGATATGGAAGACATCAAGACTGCGATGTCGTTCCAGGCCGATTACCTGGCGATTTCCTTCCCGAAAAATGCTACCGATATGGAAATGGCGCGCCAGCTGGCCAATATCGCCGGCGAGCCATTCGGCTTCAAGCCGCTGATGATCGCCAAGATCGAGCGCGCGGAAGCGATTCCTGCGCTGCAGGAGATCCTGAACGCTTCCGACGGCATCATGGTGGCCCGCGGCGACCTGGCTGTTGAGGTAGGCAACGCCGCCGTGCCTGCGCTGCAGAAGCGCATGATCCGCATGGCGCGCGAGTCGAACAAGATTGCCATCACCGCGACCCAGATGATGGAGTCGATGATCTTCAACGCGGTGCCGACGCGCGCCGAAGTATCCGACGTGGCGAATGCCGTGCTGGACGGTACCGATGCCGTGATGACCTCGGCCGAGACCGCGTCCGGTAAATACCCAGTGGAAACTGTGGAAATGATGGCGGCCATCTGTACCGAAGCCGAGCAATCCGAATACAACAAACTCGATGCGGACTTCCTGAACGCCCGCTTCACCCGCATCGACCAGTCGATCGCCTATGGCGCCCTGTTCACCGCGCATCACCTGCGCGTGAAGGCGATTGTGGCCCTGACCGAGTCCGGTTCCACCGCGCTGTGGATGAGCCGCCACAACATCGACACCCCGATTATTGCGCTCACGCCGAGCACCACCACCCAGCGCAAGCTGGCTTTGTACCGTAATGTTTGCACCCACCAGCTGATGCAGGACGCACCGACCGACGTCGTGCTGCGCAACGCGGAAGACCTCCTGGTAAAACAGGGTATTGCCCAGAAGGGCGATATGATTGTGGTTACCTGGGGTGCACCGATGGGCAAGGTGGGCGGCACGAACGCATTGCGTATCGTGAAAGTGGGTGAGTTCACTCACCGCGCCGACTCGGCACGATAAACGCTAACGATTTCTTTATTGTTATTGGAGTTCTACCATGTCCCTCGTATCCATGCGCCAACTGCTGGACCACGCCGCTGAACACGGCTACGGCATCCCGGCTTTTAACGTCAACAACCTGGAACAAGTGCAGGCCATCATGGCCGCCGCCGACGCTGTCAACGCGCCGGTGATCATGCAGGCTTCCGCTGGCGCCCGTAAGTACGCTGGCGAGGCGTTCCTGCGTCACCTGATCGACGCCGCGATCGAAGCCTACCCGCACATCCCGGTCGTCATGCACCAGGACCACGGCCAGTCGCCGGCAGTCTGCATGGCTGCAATCAAATCCGGCTTCTCGTCGGTGATGATGGACGGTTCCCTGATGGCTGACGGCAAGTCCGTTGCTTCCTACGAGTACAACGTGGAAGTGTCGAAGGAAGTGGTGAAGTTTTCCCACTCCATCGGCGTGACCGTGGAAGCGGAACTGGGCGTGCTGGGCTCCCTGGAAACCATGAAGGGCGACAAGGAAGACGGCCACGGCGCGGAAGGCACCATGACCCGCGAACAGCTGCTGACCGACGTGGCGCAAGCTGCCGACTTCGTGCAGAAGACCCAGTGCGATGCGCTGGCAATCGCTATCGGCACCTCGCATGGCGCCTACAAGTTCACCCGCAAGCCAACCGGCGACATCCTGGCGATCGACCGCATCAAGGAAATCCACGCCCGCATTCCTAACACCCACCTGGTGATGCACGGTTCGTCGTCCGTGCCGCAGGAACTGCTGGCCATCATCCGTGAATTCGGCGGTGACATGAAGGAAACCTACGGCGTGCCTGTGGAAGAGATCCAGGAAGGCATCCGTCACGGCGTGCGCAAGATCAATATCGACACCGATATCCGCCTGGCCATGACTGCGGCTGTGCGCAAGTACATGTTCGAAAACCCATCGAAGTTCGATCCACGCGACTTCCTGAAGCCAGCCCGCGCTGCTGCTGAAGAAGTGGTGAAGGCACGCTTCCTGTCGTTCGGCTGCGAAGGCCGTGCGTCCCTGATCAAGCCGATCTCGCTGGAGAAGATGGCTGAGCGTTACAAGGCCGGCGAGCTGGCCCAGATCGTCAAGTAATAAAACCGGTAAGGCAGGGTCGGACCCAAGGGTCTGACCCGGACACGCGACCGCCGCCGGTCGGGTCTGACCCTTGGGTCTGACCCGGGTTTACCGGTTTAAAACTCTCAAAGTACCCCCGCCATGAACAGCCTGTACAAATCCTCCATCAAATCCCTCCCCCTGCTGGGCCACGGTAAAGTGCGCGACAACTACGCCGTCGGCACCGACAAGATCCTGATCGTCACCACCGATCGCCTGTCCGCGTTCGACGTTGTGATGAACGAGCCGATCCCCGGCAAAGGCATGGTCCTGAACCAGATGTCCGATTTCTGGTTCGAGAAACTGGGCCACATCGTCCCTAACCACCTGACCGGCGTGACGCCGGAGTCCGTGGTGGCACAGGACGAAGTGGAGCAGGTGAAAGGCCGCGCCGTTGTGGCGAAGCGCCTGAAGCCAATCCTGGTGGAAGCGGTGGTACGCGGCTACATCATCGGCTCCGGCTGGAAAGACTACCAGGCCAGCGGTTCCATCTGCGGCATCAAGCTGCCGGAAGGCCTGCAGCAAGCCGACAAGCTGCCGGAACCAATCTTCACCCCGGCCGCCAAGGCCGACCTGGGCGAACACGATGAAAACATCTCCTTCGAAGAGATGGAAAAGAAAATCGGCGCCGAACTGGCTGCCAGGATCCGCGAAGTCGCGATCAAGCTGTACACCACCGCTGCCGACTACGCTGCCACCAGGGGCATCATCATCGCCGACACCAAGTTCGAATTCGGCCTGGACGACAACGGTGTCCTGCACCTGATGGATGAAGTGCTGACCGCCGACTCTTCGCGCTTCTGGCCGGCCGACTCCTACCGTCCAGGCATCTCGCCGCCGTCCTACGACAAGCAGTTCGTGCGCGATTACCTGGAAACCCTGACGGACTGGCAGAAGACCCCGCCGGCACCAGCGCTGCCAGCGGAAGTGATCGAAAAGACCCAGGCCAAGTACTTCGAAGCCATCGAACGCCTGACCGGCGAAAAGCTGAAGGTATAAGCCATGTCCGATCAAAACAAGCCATTGGTCGGCATCATCATGGGCTCGTCCTCGGACTGGGACGTGATGAAGAACGCGGTCGACATGCTGAAGCAGTTCGGCGTGCCGTATGAAGCGCAAGTGATCTCCGCCCACCGCATGCCGGACGAGATGTACGCCTACGCCAGGAGCGCCCGCGCTCGCGGCCTGCGCGCCATTATCGCCGGCGCCGGCGGCGCGGCCCACCTGCCTGGCATGGTGGCTGCAATGACCATCGTGCCGGTGCTGGGCGTGCCTGTGCCCTCCAAGTACCTGCGCGGCGAAGACTCGCTGCTGTCCATCGTGCAGATGCCGAAAGGCGTGCCGGTGTCGACCTTCGCCATCGGCGAGGCTGGCGCTGCCAACGCGGGCCTGACCGCGGTGGCGATCATCGCCACCACCGACGATGCGCTGGCTGCCAAACTGGAAGAATTCCGCGTGACCCAGACCGCGGCCGCTAAAGCAATGGTTTTGCCTGTATGAGCAATGTGAAGAACCCTCCAGCGTGGCTGGGCGTGATGGGCGGCGGCCAGCTTGGCCGCATGTTCGCGCACGCCGCGCAGAGCATGGGCTACAACGTGGCCGTGCTGGAGCCTGCCGCTGACTGCCCTGCGGGGCAGGCGGCGAATCGCCTGATCAACGCCGGCTACAGCGATGCCGCCGGCCTCGATGCACTGGCTGCGCAATGCGTGGCTGTCACCACCGAGTTCGAGAACGTTCCGGCCGACAGCCTGTCGCGCCTGGCGCAATCGGTCTTCGTGGCGCCGAATGCGCACGGCGTGTCCGTGGCGCAGGACCGCATTGCGGAAAAGAGCTTCTTCGTCGCCAGTGCCGCCAAGTCGGGCGTGATGCCGGCGCCGCATAAAGTCATTGCGGCCGACGCCGATATCGACGCCATCAGCGATGACCTGCTGCCGGGTATCCTGAAAACTGTCCGCATGGGCTACGACGGCAAGGGCCAGGTGCGCGTGAAGTCGCGCGACGACGTGCGTGCCGCCTTCGACGGCATGGGCAAGGTTACCTGCCTGCTGGAGAAGATGCTGCCGCTGGCGTATGAAGTGTCGGTGCTGACCGCACGTGCTGCCGACGGCGCCTCGGTGGTCTACCCGATCGCCGAAAACGTGCACCGCGACGGCATCCTGTTCACCACCACTGTGCCGGGTCCGAACATCACCGACGATTGCGCCGCCAAAGCGCAGGCCGCAGCGAAAGCCATCGTGGCGGAGCTGGGCTACGTCGGCGTGCTGTGCATCGAGTTCTTCGTGCTGGCCGATGGTTCGCTGGTGGTCAACGAGATGGCGCCGCGTCCGCACAACAGCGGCCACTACACCATCGACGCCTGCGTCACCAGCCAGTTCGCACAGCAGGTTCGTGCCATGGCCGGCCTGCCGCTGGGCGATGTGCGCCAGCATTCGCCGGCTGTCATGCTGAACATCCTGGGCGACATCTGGTACGAAGGCGAGGGCGACGATGTACGCGAACCGGCGTGGGACAAGGTCCTGGCGCTGCCAGGCGCCAACCTGCACCTGTACGGCAAGGAAGAACCGCGCCGTGCCCGCAAGATGGGCCACCTGACCTTCGTCGCACCGACGCTGGCGGAAGCGCAGCAGCACCTCAACGCGGCCTGCGCCATCCTCGGGATCGAAGCATGACCGACGCAGCATCGCGCAACATCGCCGGCGCGGCAGCCGCGCTGGCGAACGGCGACCTGGTCGCGTTCCCCACCGAGACCGTGTACGGCCTCGGTGCGGATGCGGAGAACCCGGCTGCCGTAGCAAAGATTTACGCCGCCAAAGGCAGGCCGCAGGACCATCCGGTGATCGTACACGTCGCCCCCGGCGCCGACATCGATTACTGGACCACCGAAGTACCGGATGAGGCGCGCGCCCTGGTGCGTGCCTTCTGGCCCGGCCCGTTGACCCTGATCCTGAAGCGCAATGCCCGCATTCCCGACGCCGTTTCCGGCGGCCAGGATACGGTCGGCATCCGCTGCCCGTCGCACCCGGTGGCGATGCAGCTGCTGCAAGCATTCAAGGAAGGCAAGGGTGGCGTGGCAGCACCTTCGGCCAACAAGTTCGGCAACGTCAGCCCAACCACCGCCCAGCACGTGCATGACGAGTTCGGCGACGACCCGCGCCTGGCCGCCATCCTCGATGGCGGTGCGAGCCAGGTTGGCATCGAATCAACCATCCTCGACATGTCGCGCCTGGCCTCGCATGGCCCGGTGCTGCTGCGTCCCGGCCACATCACGGCACAGCAGATCGCGGACGTGATCGGCAGCATGCCGCGCCAGCCCGACCAGGCCGCGCCGCGCGCCTCAGGCACGCTGGAATCGCATTACGCGCCCAAGGCGCCGGTAGCACTGTTGCCGACTGGCGACATCGAAAAAACCCTTGCGGAACTCACGCTGCGTGGGCGGTGTGCCGCGCTGATCCACTACTCGCCGTTTGCGCTCACTCAACCAAATGTGGCGCTCCCGGCCGAGCCAAAAGGGTATGCTTATGGTGTGTATGCCGCGTTGCGCGCGATGGACCAGCAGCAGGTAGAGCTGATCCTCGTGGAAGCACCGCCGAGCGACGATGCCTGGCTGGGCGTCAACGACCGCCTGCGCCGCGCCGCCTTCGGTTCGACCGGCATTATTGAGCGTTTCCTGAAGTCGTAACCGCAGCGGGGCGGCCCGCCTCCTGCGCAAGCGAGGAGGCAGCCATGTCCCGCAGCACGGTACACATCGCACGCAGTGTGGCGTGCGCCGCCACGATTGCCATGTTGCCCGGCGCGCCGGCGTATGGCGGCGCTGAATCGGGCGCCGTCTCGCGCGCCACGCTGGCCGCGCCCGGACGCGGCACGCTGTTGTCCGGCCCCACCTTGTCCCGTATCGAAACCGGTGTGTTCAGCACCTCCAAGCGCATCGAACCCGAGATGCTGGCCGAAGTGCTGGAAAAAGCCGGCAGTGCGCTGGCCGAAGCTGCCGGCAAACCGCGCTGCACCATCACCACTTACAGCCTGCGGTACAGCACCGTTGGCGGCAGCGGCGAGCCGACTGATGCCAGCACCGCGCTGATCCTGCCGTCCGGGAAGGACCCTGCCTGCCAGGGGCCGCGGCCGGTGCTGCTGTACGCCCACGGTACCTCGACCGCCAAGGACCACAATATGGCGCGCCTGCGCGGCGAGGCCAAGCTGGTGGCTGCCTTGTTCACGGCGCAAGGCTATATTGTCGTAGCACCGAATTACGCCGGCTATGACGGCTCCTCCCTGCCTTACCATCCCTACCTGAACGCGGAGCAGCAATCGGCCGACATGATCGACGCCATGCGCGCCGCCCGCAGCGCGATGGCGCAACTCAAAGTGCAGGCGGCACCGCAGCTGTTCCTGGCCGGCTACTCGCAAGGCGGCCACGTGACGCTGGCCACCCAGCGCGCCATGCAGCAGGGCAGCGAATTCAAGGTTGCCGCTGCCGCGGGCCTGTCCGGACCATATGCGATGGCGCGCTTTTCCGACATGGTGTTCAGCGGCCAGCCGAACGCCGGCATCACCATCTACCTGCCGCTGATCGCCACTTCCGCCCAGCGTGCGGGCGCCGCCATCTACGGCAAGCCGGAAGAGCTGTATGAGCTGCAATATGCCAGCGGTATCGAGACCCTGTTCCCGACCAGGATGACGCGCAAGGAACTGGTCAAGCAAGGCAAACTGCCCAAGGCTGCGCTCTTCGCGCTCGATTCGCAGCCGCAGGGCAGGGGCGCTTCCGCCTATTTCAGCAATCCGCACCTGGTACGCACCAGCTACCGCGACGCCTATTTGCAAGACCTGGCCCAGCATCCCTGCGATGACGGCGACTGCACGCCCGCCAACAACCTGCGTAAATGGATGCTGAAAAACGACCTGCGCAATTACACGCCGCAAAGCCCCTTGCTGCTGTGCGGCGGCAGCAAGGATCCTTCCGTGCCCTTCTTTAACGCCACGGCGGCGGCGGAATATTTCAGCCAGCACGGTGCGCCGCCCACAGTGGTCGACCTGGAAGACCAGGGTACCCAGGACGAGTTCAGCACCGCCCGCCGCAGCTTCGCCCTGATCAGTGCGGAGAGCATGAAGAAGGCGGAGGAAGAAGCGGGCAAGAGCGGCCGCAGCGCCAGCGAACTTCTGATGGAAAGCTACCACTCGCGCCTGGCCGGCGCCCCGTGTTTGCTGGCCGCCCGGAATTACTTCAATTCGCTGCTGCGGCAGGATGCTTCAGGAGCGCCCTGACCAGCGCGTCGCGATCGAAAGGATCGTCGGCCAGCACGATATCCGGCTGCACCAGAGCCGGTTCACGCTTGCCTGAGGGGCGGTCGAGCACGAAGCGCGGCACCACGACTTCGAGCCCGGTGTTCGGCAGCACATGCTGTTTCTGCGTGCCGCCGGTCTGGCGCACGTAGGCGTAGCCGCCGGCGCCGACCAGCCTGGCGAAGCCGTGATCCTGCACCGTATTGCTGAAAAGGATGGCGGAGGAATAAGTCAGGTCGCCCACCAGCACGAAGACCTTGCCGCCAAAGTGCAGCGGATGCGCCGGTTCCGGCTGGACCCAGCTATCGACGTTGCCGCTGACAATATCGCCAACTTTTTCGCCAGGGCCGGCACGGCCCTCCAGCACCTTCTTCACATAGCTCGATCCGTTGCGATAGGGCTTATCCGCGATGTAGCGCAGGATGCCGGTCTTCCACATATCGTCATCGCCGCCGCCGTTTTCACGCACATCGATCAATAGCGTCTGAGCACCGGCATCGCGCAAAGTGGTGAAGGCGCGTCCGGTGAAATCGTAGAAGCGCTGCTTGTCCGGCCAGGCGAACTGGTTGACGGTCAGCAGCCCGACGCCGCCTGGCAGCATGCGGAACTGGAAAGTCTGCTCGAACGATTTTTCACCGGCTACTGCGGCCGGTAGCGAGGCTGCGGCGGGAACGTCCATCTCCTGGGCGCCTGCCTTCAGCATAAAGTGTTCGGCTGCGCCATAGTTCTTCCAGTAGTACAGCCAGAAGCGCCGCTCCAGCAGCTTGTTGCGGAAGGCCGGCGTATCGCCATGCACCAGCGCTCCCAGCTCGCGCAGGATGCGCGCCGACGGCATGCCGTTGATGCTTTCGATGTCGCTGCCTGCCAGTGTGCTTGTGGCGCCGCCCAGGCCGGCGACGATGCGCAAACGTTGCTGGCCGTCGATCATGACCTCGAACGGAAACAGCTTGCCGCCCGCTTGCAGGTGGGTCCGTGTTTCCGCCCGCCAGTCGGGGAAAACGACGCCAAGGTGGGCATCGTTGAAAACCGGATTCATGGCCGCCAGCACGCGCCATGCTTCGTCACGCGACAGCGGCTGGCCAAGCTTGGCTTGCGCCGTCTGGAAGGCTTTCTCGTAGGCTTGCTGCCCCGAGCGCAGCGCCGGTTCCGGGTGCGTGCTTTCGATGGCAGTGCGGACGAATTGCAGGTCTTGCTGCAACTGGGATGGTGTAAACCGGGCTGGATCGGCGTGGAGTGGCGCGCTGCACAGCACTCCAAGGGTAAGGAGAAGGAGAGGGATTTTCATTATGGAAATTATAATGAATGGAATCAAGTCTGTGCTGAAGAGCTGGCGCACGCGGCGTTTCACCGATATCCTGAAGCAGGAATTTGCCCAGCCGGCCTGGGCGGAAGGGGAGTAACTTGCAATGCTGATGTATGGCTGCTACAGTCGCTGCCCTTGATTGAGAAATGCTATCGTTTTTACAAATTTCTACTTGTAACGGGCAAGTGTGTGCTGGCATATTAGTTTGGCAGCGAATAGCACGCACGTTCGCAAAGCACTCAAAAAAACCATTCCGGAGACACAATGCGTCATTTCAAACTTGCCATGACGGTCATGGCAGCGGCAGTTATTGCCGGTTGCGGCGGCAACGATCCACGTCCAGGCGATCAAGCCCCCAAGCTTAAATATTCCTCCCAGATCACCTTCGGCGACAGCCTGTCGGACGTCGGTACCTACAAGGTCGGCACCGTGCAAGCCATCGGCGGCGGCACCTTCACCATCAACGGCGACAGCACCAAGACCAATCCGGCCCTGACCGGCAAGAACTGGACCGAGCTGATGGCTGCACAAGTCGGCCTGCCGGCACCATGCCCGGCCGTGACCGGCCTGGATGGCGATGCCGCCAGTGGCTTCAGCGTCCCGGTGCAAGCCAAGGCAGGCTGCTTTGGCTATGCGCAGGGCGGCGCCCGCGTGACCAATCCTGTCGGTCCAGGCAATAAACTGGCCGGCAGCCCATTGGGCGCGCTGACCGTACCGCTGGTTACCCAGGTCAAGAACCACCTGGCGATCGTGGGCGGCAAGTTCAAGGGCGACGAGATCGTCTACGTCATGGGCGGCAACAACGATGTCCTGATCAGCCTCGAGCAATTGTCGACTGGTGCAACCGCCGCCGGCACTGCTGCCGCCAAGACCGCCTTCGCCACCAGCCTGGCAACCCAGCTGGCGGCCGGCGCCACCAACCCCGCCACTGCCGTGCAATCGATCGCGCTGGCCATCGCCACCGAAGCCGCACGTGCTGGCAGCACCAGCACCTCCATCGTGATTGCCGCCGCGAAGGCAGCCGAGTTGGCTGGCAATGCCGCCGCCGCTTCACCAGCCGTGTATGGCCCGATGGGTGTCAAGGCGGAGGCTGATGCCACTGCCGCCGGTACCAAGGCTGGTGCCGACTACGCCGCCGCGCAGGCGCCGGTCCTGGTGCAGAACATTGCCAAGGCAGGCGCCGAACTGGTGGCACTGGTCAAGACCCAGGTCGTGGCCAATGGCGCCAACTTCGTGGTGGTGAACAATATGCCGGACATCGCCAACACCCCGTCCGGCCTGTCGCAATCGGCCAGCACCCGCGCACTGATCGACGGTATGGTCAAGGCCTTCAACGATACCTTGGCGGCCGGCCTGTCGGGCGACGCCAAGATCCTGCTGGTGGACACGTACAGCGCCAGCCACGACCAGGCAACCAATCCTGCGCCATACGGCCTGACCAATGTCACCGAATCCGCTTGCGACCTGACTCCCGCCAAGAATATCCTGGGCAATTCGCTGGGCTGCAGCGCGAGCAACCTGAAGGCCGGCGATGTGAGCCATTACGCCTATGCCGACACCGTGCATCCGACCCCGTTCCTGCACCTGCTGCTGGCGCGCTATGTTTCGGAAAAAATGGTAGCCAAGGGCTGGCTGTAATTACAGGACACAGGAGACAAAATGACACAAGGTATCAACACCGCCGTAAAGCTGCTGGCCGTCGTGGCCGCGCTGGGCGCAGCGTCGGGCGCAGCGGCGCAATCCAAGGGTGAATGGCTGGGCAAGGTCGGCGTCAACCGCATTTCGCCTGACGTTACCTCGGGCGACGTGACCGCGCCTTCCAAGCCTGGCATCAAGGCTGACGTGGGTTCGGACACCAAGCCGATCTTCAGCATCGGCTACATGATCACCGATCACGTGAGCACCGAACTGATGCTGGGCGTGCCGTACAAGCACACCTTGTACGGCGCCGGCACGATCGAGGGCACCGGCAAGCTCGGTACCGCCGAGGCGCTGCCGCCGACGCTCTTCCTGCAGTACCGCATGTTCGAGCCGACTGCAACCGTGCGTCCCTACGTTGGCGTTGGCTACAGCTACGCCTATTTCCAGAAAGAGACCGGCTCGGCCCAGCTGACCGCCGTGCTGAATACCGGCGGCCAGCCGGCAACCTACTCGCTGGATGCCAAGCACGCAGGCAGCCTGGTGATCGGCGCCACCGCCAAGCTCGGCGAGCGTTACTTTGCCGACTTGAACGTGGTCAAGACCAAGCTCAAGACCACCGCCCACTTCTCCACCGGCCAGACGCTGGACATCAAGCTGGACCCGCTGGCAGTCAGCCTGTCGGTCGGCTACCGTTTCTAAGCCCGGGCCAAGACCGAAAAGCCGCCGCAAGGCGGCTTTTTTCTTTCGAGGTCAGCAACGATCCTGGCGCTATGGCGATAATGCGACAAAGGATTGCTCCGCCATTGTCGAACGATCGAGCCCTAATATAATCGTCAAGGCGACGGTTGCGTCCGGGAATTGTATTTTATGAAAGGCGATTCCGTTGCGTATGGGAAAAAGTAAATTACAATAACGCGCCCGTTCAGGCTGTGGGTTTATTGACATATTGGCACCACGGGTAACAGCCTCCAGATGCCGGGGTTTGTTCTGGACTTTGTAAAGGGCGAAAATGAAAGCAGTAATTTTGGCAGGCGGGCTTGGAACGCGTATTTCCGAGGAAACCCATGTCAGGCCGAAACCGATGGTCGAAATTGGCGGCAAGCCTATCCTTTGGCATATCATGAAGACGTATTCGGCCTACGGCATCAACGAATTCGTGATCTGCTGCGGCTACAAGGGGTACATGATCAAGGAGTATTTCGCCAATTACTTCCTGCATACCTCGGATGTGACTTTCGATATCGCGCGCAACCAGATGGAGGTGCACCAGCGTTACGCCGAACCATGGAAAGTGACCCTGGTCGATACCGGCGAACAGACCATGACCGGGGGCCGCCTGCGGCGCGTCGCCGACCATGTGAAGAACGAGCCGGCTTTCTGCCTGACTTACGGCGACGGGGTGTCCGACGTGAATATCGGCGCCCTGATCGAATTCCACCGCACCCAGAACACCAAGGCGACCCTGACGGCCGTGGTGCCACCAGCCCGTTTCGGCGCGCTCGACCTGCAGGGCGACAAGGTTGTCAGCTTTGTCGAAAAACCCAAGGGCGACGGCGGCTTGGTCAATGGCGGTTTCTTTGTTCTCTCGCCGGACGTACTTGATTACCTGAGCGACGATAAGACTGTATGGGAACGCGAGCCCCTCGAGCGCCTGGCCAGCGAAGGCCAGCTTGCCGCCTTCCCGCATCACGGATTCTGGCAGCCGATGGACACCCTGCGCGACAAGACCTACCTGGAAGAGCTGTGGCAGTCCGGCGAAGCACCGTGGAAGGTTTGGTCGTGAATCCAGGGTTCTGGCGCGGCCGCCGCGTCCTGCTGACGGGCCACACCGGATTCAAAGGCAGCTGGATGGCGCTGTGGCTGCAATCCATGGGCGCGCAGGTGGTGGGCTATGCGCTGGCTCCGCCAACCAGTCCCAGCCTGTTCGACGAGGCTGGGGTAGCGGCCGGCATGGACAGCGTGATCGGCGATATCCGCGACCTGGCCGCCGTGCGCGCCGTGGTGGCCGAGCACCGTCCCGAAATCGTGTTCCACATGGCGGCCCAGCCGCTGGTACGCCATTCTTACGCCGAGCCGGTCGAAACGTATGCCACCAATGTCATGGGTACCGTCAACCTGCTCGAAGCCGTGCGCCTGGCGCCCGGCGTCAAGGCCGTGGTCAACATTACCACCGACAAATGCTACGAAAACCGCGAGTGGCTCTGGGCCTACCGCGAAAACGAGCCGATGGGCGGCTACGATCCGTACAGCAGCAGCAAGGGCTGCGCCGAGCTGGTCACCGCGGCCTACCGCCAGTCCTTCTTTCACGAGAAGGACTATGCGCGGCACGGCGTGGCCATTGCCAGCGTGCGCGCCGGCAACGTGATCGGCGGCGGCGACTGGGCGCAGGATCGCCTGCTGCCCGATATCCTGGCCGCCTTTGAACAAGGCCGCGTGGTGCATATCCGCAACCCGCATGCCGTGCGTCCATGGCAGCATGTACTCGAGCCGCTGCGCGGCTACCTGATGCTGGCTGAAAAGCTGTATGGCGACGGCGTGGCATTTGCCGAAGGCTGGAATTTCGGCCCCAACGACGAGGACGCCATGCCGGTCGGCTGGATCGTCGACACCATGGCCGCGCTGTGGGGCGAGGGCGCGCGGTCACAGGTCGATGCCGGCGAGCATCCGCACGAGGCGACCTACCTCAAGCTCGATATTTCGAAGGCGCGTGCCCGGCTCGGCTGGCAGCCGGCGCTGCGCCTGGAGCCTGCGCTGGGCATGATCGTCGACTGGTCGCGCCAGCGCCAGGGCGGCGCCGACGTGCGCGCCCTGACGCTGGGTCAAATCCACGCCTATCAAAACAAGCTGATTCCAATTATCCAGCCACCAAGTCAAGCAAGATGAGCACACAAAAAACTCCCCAACAATTGCGCCAGGAGATCGCGGCACTGGTGGCCGAATACGGCGCCCTGGCCGGCGCACCGCGCGCCTTCGACCCAGGCACGACCGTGATTCCGCCGGCCGGCAAGGTAGTCGGCACACCGGAAATGCAGATGATGGTCGAGGCATCTCTCGATGCCTGGCTGACCACCGGCCGCTTCAACGACCAGTTCGAGGCGCGCCTGGCCAAGTACCTGGGCGTGGAATTCCTGATCACCGTCAATTCCGGCTCGTCGGCCAACCTGGTTGCGTTCAGCGCGCTGACCTCGCCCAAGCTGGGCGCGCGCGCCATCCAGCCCGGTGACGAAGTGATCGGCGTTGCAGCCGGTTTCCCGACTACCGTCAATCCGATCCTGCAATTCGGCGCGGTGCCGGTATTCGTCGACGTCGAACTGGGCACCTACAACATCGATGCCACGCTGATCGAAGCGGCCATCACCGGCAAGACCAAGGCCATCATGCTGGCCCACACGCTGGGCAATCCGTACAACCTCGAGGCCGTTGTCGCCCTGTGCAAGAAGTACAAGCTGTGGCTGATCGAGGATTGCTGCGATGCCCTGGGCGCCACCTATGACGGCAAGCTGGTCGGCACTTTCGGCGATATTGGCACGATCAGCTTCTATCCAGCCCATCACATCACCATGGGGGAGGGCGGCGCGGTGTTTACCAACAACCCGGAACTGAAGCTGATCGCCGAGTCCTTCCGCGACTGGGGCCGTGACTGCTATTGCCCGCCGGGCAAGGACAATACCTGCGGCAAGCGTTTCTGCCAGTGCTTCGGCACGCTGCCGCCCGGCTATGACCACAAGTACACCTACAGCCACCTGGGCTACAACCTCAAGATCACCGACATGCAGGCTGCCTGCGGCCTCGCCCAGCTCGACCGCGTCGACGATTTCATCGCCGCCCGCAAGGCCAATTTCGCCTACCTGAAAGAGCGCCTGGCCAGCTGTGCGGAGTTCCTGATCCTGCCCGAGGCAACGCCCAATTCCGACCCGTCCTGGTTCGGGTTCCCGCTCACGTTGAAGCCGGAAGCGAACACCGCGCGCGTCGACCTGCTGACCTACCTGGACCAGCACAAGATCGGTACGCGCCTGCTGTTCGCCGGCAACCTGGTGCGCCAGCCGTACATGCAGGGCCGTAATTTCCGCATCTCGGGTGAGCTGACCAACTCCGACCGGATCATGAACGACACCTTCTGGATTGGCGTATTCCCGGGCTTGACCCGCGAAATGCTGGACTACGCCGTTGAAAAAATCGAAGCTTACTTTGGCGTGAATTTCTGATGGATGCACAAGACAAAATCAAGGTTGCCCAGTTGCTGGCCGAAGCCCTGGAACAGCTGGGGATCAAGCATGTTTTCGGCATCATCGGCGCCGGCAATGTCCACCTGTTCGAAGCGATTACCCGGCACGGCTACACCGAGATCGTGTGCGTACACCACGAGCAGGCTGCCGCCATGGCCGTGCAGACCTACTATCGCACCAACGGCCGCCTGGCGGCAGCCCTGCTGACCACCGGCGCCGGTTCCACCAACGGCGTGACCGGCGTGGTGTCGGCCTGGGCCGATTCGATTCCTTGCCTGGTCATCGCCGGCAACGAGAACTCGAAATTCACCTTCGCTGAGAACCCGCTGCGCATGTGGGGCGTGCAGGGCTACGATTCGTGCCAGATGGTGGAGCGTGTATCGAAGTACCAGCAGCGCGTTACCCGGGGCGAGCAGGCCGTGTTTGAACTGGAGAAGGGCGTGCATCTTGCGCTGGCCGGGCGTCCGGGGCCGGTATGGATCGAGATCCCGATGGATGTGCAGGCCGCACGCATCACGCGCGACAGCGTTGCGCACTTCGATTCGCCGGTCGCCACCGGCTACCTGGACGCCGCGGTATCGCAGCAGGTTGACAGCGCGGTCGCCGCGCTGGTGGCGGCCGAACGCCCGCTGCTGTGGCTGGGCAACGGCATTCGCCTGGCGGGCGCCGAGCGTAAGATCGCGCCGCTGCTGGAAAAGCTGGGCATGCCGGCGCTGGTTTCCTGGGCCGGCATCGACATGATCGACTCCGACCACCCGCTGGTCTTCGGCCGCGCCGGCGTGTACGGGCAGCGCTCCGCCAACTTTATCCTGCAAAACAGCGACTATGTGCTGGCCATCGGCACCCGCCTTGCGATCCCGCAGGTCGGATACGACCTGACCGAGCTGGCACGCATGGCGCGCATCGACGTGGTCGATATCGACCACGCTGAAGCGCACAAGCTGGCCAGCCGCACTACGCAGAATATTGTGTGCGATGCGGGAGTCTTCCTCGATGCCCTGCTCAGCCGGCTGGAGGCCATGGCCGCGCTGCCAGCGCGCCAGGAATGGCTGGAGAAATGCCGCGCCTACGAGGCGCAATTCCCCTGGGTGGGCGAAGAGCATGCCGACAAGGGCGGCTTCATGAACTCCTACCGCTTCATGGAGCGCCTTAACCGCCATTTCAAGCCCGGCCAGGTGGTGGTCACCGATATGGGCACCGCCTTGCTGTGCGGCCATCAGGTGCTGCGCATCAAGGATGGCCAGCGCCTGATGACCTCCACCGGCCTGGGCGAGATGGGCTACGGCCTGCCTGCCGCGCTCGGCGTTTCGTTCGCCAACGAGCGCGGCGAAGTCATGTGCCTGAATTGCGACGGCGGCATGATGATGAACCTGCAGGAACTGCAAACCATGGTGCACCACCAGTTGCCGATCAAGCTGTTCATCTTCAACAATGATGGCTACCTGATGATCAAGCATACGCAGAACTCGCTGTTCAGGTCCGGCTACGTTGGCACCGACCGCAAGTCCGGCGTGTCGTGCCCCGACTTTTCCAAGCTGGCGACCGCGTTCGGCATTCCATCGTTCCAGATCCGCAAGTGGGATGAAGTCGATGCGACCCTGGAGCAGGTGCAGGCGGCAACAGGCCCGGTAATCTGCGAGGTCTTCATGCATCCGGAACAGCTGTTCTCGCCGAAGCTCTCGGTCGTTGCGCGGGAAGATGGCAGCCTGGTCTCGCCGCCGCTGGAAGACCTGTCGCCGCTGCTGCCGCGCGATGTACTGGACCAGGCCATGCTGCAGGGCATGCACGAAAAGTCCAGGACCTTGTGAACCCCATGAGCCGCGTTGCCATCCTCGGTGCCAACAGCCAGATCGCCAAGGACCTGATCCTGTCCCTGGCGCGCGAAGGCAGACGCGACCTCCTGCTGTACGTGCGCGACCAGGCCGCCATGCGAGACTGGCTGGCGGCGCGGCAACTGGACTGCGCGGTGCACGGCTACGACAGCTACGGCAGCGCGCCGCATGAAGCGGTGCTGAATTTCGTCGGGGTTGGCGATCCGCAGCGGGCGGCCAGGATGGGCGGCGACATCTTTGCGATTACCCAGCAATACGACGACCTGGCCCTGGCCGGCCTGCGCGCCAATCCGGAGCGCCGCTACCTGTTCCTCAGCAGCGGCGCCGCCTATGGCAGCGGCTTCCTGCAGCCGGCCGGTCCGGATACCGTGGCCAGCCTGGCGATCAACCACCTGGCGCCGCAGGATTACTACGCGGTTGCCAAGCTGCACGCCGAGTGCAAGCACCGCGCCATGCCCGACCATGCGATCACGGACCTGCGCGTGTTCAATTACTTCAGCCGCAGCCAGGACCTGGCGGGTCGCTTCTTTATCACCGACATCCTGCGCGCAATTCGCGACGGCCAGGTGCTGCAGGCCAGCGACAGCCAGATGGTGCGCGACTATTTGCACCCGGACGACTTCCACCGCATGGTGGCCTGCGTGCTCGATGGCGCGCCGGGCAACCTGGCACTGGACTGCTACAGCCGGGCGCCGATCAGCAAGACCGAGCTGCTAAGCCTGATGCAGCAGCGCTTCGGCCTGCGCTATGAACTGGCTGCCGGGGCGGCAGGCGTCAATGCTACCGGCGGCAAGCCGCACTATTATTCGACGCAGAGACTGGCCGCTGCGCTGGGCTATCAGCCAGCCTATTCTTCCGCCGAGGGCGTTGCCGCGGAATCCGCGATCATCCTGGCAAGCGGTAGCGCACCAAAAATGAGTGAAAACAGATGAAATCAACCGACAAACTGAAGATCGCGATCATCGGCTCCGGCAATATCGGCACCGACCTGCTGGTCAAGGCAATGCGTTCGCAGCACCTGACCTGCACCTTGTTCGCGGGACGTAACTTCAATTCGGCAGGCATGAAGCGCGCCAGCCAGTTGGGCGTGCCGATATCCGACCGCGGCATCGAGGCGATCGTCAAGGACCCGGCCATCTGCGATGTGGTGTTCGACTGCACCTCGGCCATGGCTCACGCCGAACACTGGGCGCAGCTGGAAAAGCTGGGCAAAACAGTGGTCGACATGACTCCTGCCAAGCTGGGCGAATTCGCCATCCCGGCCATCAACGCCCAGGCCTGCCTTGACAGCGGAGCGCGCAACATCAACATGATTACCTGCGGCGGCCAGTCCTCGATCCCGATCGCCAACGCCATCGCCAGCGTCCACCAGGGCATTGAATACATCGAAGTGGCGTCCAGCATCGCATCGCGCAGCGCCGGACCGGCGACCCGCGCCAACCTGGACGAATACATTGAAACCACCGAGGACGCGCTGCAGCGCTTCACCGGCGCCCTGCGTACCAAGGCGATCCTGATCCTGAACCCGGCCAATCCGCCGATCGATATGCAGACGACGATCTACGCCAAGATCGCCGACCCGGACCTGGACGCCATCCGCGCCGCCGTCGACGCGATGGTCGCACGGCTGAAGACTTATGTGCCGGGTTACCAGTTGATCGTGCCGCCCACCGTCGACGGCGGCCGCGTGGTCACCACCATCAAGGTGATGGGCAACGGCGACTACCTGCCGCAATATGCCGGCAATCTTGACATCATCAACTGCGCTGCGATCGCGATGGCTGAAATGATCGCCACCGCACCGCAATCCAAGGAGCGCCGACATGGCTAAGAAAATCCTGATCAGCGACCCGACGCTACGCGACGGCAACCACGCAGTGCGCCACCAGCTAAGCCGCGAAGCGTTCGTGGCCTATTGCCAGGCGGCGGACGCGGCACGCGTGCCGATCGTCGAAGTCGGCCACGGCAATGGCCTGGGCGCCTCCTCCATGCTGGTCGGCGAGTGCAGGCTGAGCGACGAGGAGATCCTGTCTACCGCGCGCGCCCACCTGGAGACATCGCGCCTGGGCATCCACGTGATCCCCGGCTTCTGCACCATCAAGAAGGACCTGGCGAAGGCAATCGACCTGGGCGTCGACGTGTTCCGCATTGCCGCCCATTGCACCGAGGCCGACGTGACCGACCGCCACATCGGTTACGTGCGCCAGGCCGGCAAGGAAGCCTGGGGCGTGCTGATGATGAGCCATATGGCCTCGCCGGCGGTGCTGCTGGAAGAAGCCCGGAAAATGGAATCCTACGGCGCGGAAGCGATCGTCATCATGGACTCGGCCGGGGCCTACTTCCCGGATGAAGTGAGCGAACGCATTTCCACGCTGGCCAACGGCCTGTCGATTCCGGTCGGCTTCCACGGCCATAACAACCTGGGCATGGCGGTGATCAACTCGGTGAAGGCGGTGCAAGCCGGAGCCACCATCATCGACGGCACCATCCGCGGCTTTGGCGCCGGCGCCGGCAACACCCAGCTGGAAGTGCTGGTGGCGGTGTTCGAGCGCATGGGCTTCGAGACCGGCATCGACCTGTACAAGATCCTCGACGCGGCCGACATCGCCGAGAAGGAATTCAACCCGGTGGCGCCTTCGATCTCGCCGCTGTCTATCGTTTCCGGCCTGGCCGGCGTGTTTTCCGGTTTCGCCAAGCCGGTGGCGCGCGCCGCCCAGGACTATAACGTCGACCCGCGCGACATTTTCTTCGGGCTCGGCAAGCGCAATGCAGTGGCTGGCCAGGAGAGCCTGATCATCGAGGTTGCGCGCGACCTCGCCGAACAACGTACTGCCGCCGCAACGAAAGGCTGACAATGACCGCCACACGCTTCGCCGAAATGCGCCAGGACTGCCTGGCGGCCTGCGCCGGCAACCCTGAGATCCGCGGCGCACTGGCGCGCCAGCATATCGCCGTCACCGGCGGCACCGGCTTCCTGGGCACCTGGGTCGCTGAAATGGTGGCTGCGCTGAACGATGAATACCACCTCGGCATCACGCTCGACCTGTACGCCCGCAATATCGTCGAGTGGCCGCAGAAGTATCCGCACCTGGCTGGCCGTCTGGATGTGCGCCTGCGCTCACAGGACGTGCGCTCGTCCTTCGAGTTTGCCAAGGGCACCAGCTACATCGTCCATGCAGCCGGCATCCCGAACAACCGCGTGCACTCTTCCGACCCGCTGCGCGTGCACCAGACCACGGTGAACGGCATCGCCAACGCGCTGGAAGCGGCCTGCCAGCTGGACGGCCTGCTGCGTTTCGTCAACGTCAGCTCCTGCCTGGTGGCAGGCACGCCGGACCGCGCCGGGCCGCTGCAGGAAACGGATTACTTCCCAATTCCGTCCGGCCAGCTGCATACCGTGTACGCCGATGCCAAGCGCTCGGCGGAGCAGGTGGCGGCGATCTACCGCAGCCAATACCGGCTGCCGGTAACCACCGTGCGTCCGTTCACGCTGACCGGCGCCTATCAGGAGCTGGATCGCCCATGGGCGATCAACAACTTCCTGCGCGATGCCCTGACCGGCAGCGACATCCGCATCCATGGCGACGGCAGTGCGCGCCGCTCCTACCTGTACGGTAGCGATGCCGCATGGTGGACGCTGGCAGCGCTGGTCAAGGGCGGCGATGGCGACATCTTCAACCTGGGCAGTGCCCACCCGGTCAGCCACAACGAACTGGTACGCCTGATCGGCGAACACGTATCGCCGAAGCCGCGCGTGCAGCTCAATACCCTGAACAAGGCGCCGCAACAGGACGACCTGTTTCCTGAAATGAGCCACTCGCTGCGGCGTCTTGGCGTGCGCGAGACCTGCGCGCTGGAAGCAGCCATCGATCGTACTTACCGCTGGTTTGTCGACCCGCGCAACTGAGCGGAATAGCAAGCATGACGATCCCGTCCCAAGGCGCCGGCACAGCAAAGCCTGATTCCGGCGCCGCCGCCAGGCTGCTGCGCTTTATCGGCGCCGGCATGCTCAACACGGCATTCGGCTATGCCGTATATGCCGCCTTGCTCCTGCTTACCTTGCCGTACCTGGCCGCCCTGTTCATCTCGACGGTGGCGGGAGTCATTTTCAATTATTTCAGTTTTGGCCGGATGGTATTCGATGGCCACATGAACAGGGTAGTCTTTGCCAGATTTGTGCTGGCATATGCCTTGATCTATGCGGTCAATGCCGGCCTGCTGCACTTGTTCGCGGTCGCCTGGGGCCTGGGTCCTTACCTGGGACAGTTATGGTGCATTCCGTTTGGCGTGCTTCTGGGGTGGCTGTTGATGAATCATTGGGTTTATAAAAAAGGTTGACGTGATGTCGGAAAGAAAATTGATCAGCATAGTAACGCCGTGCTACAACGAGGAAGACAACATCGATGAGCTATACAAGCGCATCGCCGAAGTCATGGCAAGCCAGCCCTACGATTACGAGCATATCTGCATCGACAATGCCTCGACCGATGGCACGCTGCGCAAGCTGAAGGAACTCGCTGCACGCGACAAGCGGCTGAAGATTATTGTCAATGCGCGTAACTTCGGCCACATCAAGTCGCCCTACCATGCGATCTTGCAGGCCAACGGCGACGCCTGCGTGCTGATCGCTTCGGACTTGCAGGATCCGCCCGAGATGATTCCCGAGTTCATCAAGAAGTGGGAGGCCGGCTATAAGACGGTGCTGGCGGTCAAGCCGGAGAGCGAAGAATCATCGCTCATGTTCTTCGTGCGCAAAGCCTACTATCGTTTCATTACGCGCATTTCCGATGTGCCGCTGGTGCAGAACGCTACTGGTGCCGGCATGTTCGACCGTGCCGTGCTCGACATCTTGCGCAAGATCGATGATCCCTATCCGTATTTCCGCGGCTTGCTGTGCGAGATAGGCTTCCCGATTGCGACGGTGGAGTTTAAGCAGCCGCGCCGCGCGCGCGGCATCACGAAGAACAATTTCTACACCTTGTACGATATCGCCATGCTGGGCATCACCAATCACTCCAAGATTCCCTTGCGGCTGATGGCGATGGGCGGCTTCCTGCTGGCATTTTTGAGTTTGATTGTGGCACTGGCCTTTTTCGTCGCCAAACTGTGCTTCTGGAATTCCTTCCAGTTGGGCATGGCGCCTTTGCTGATCGGTATCTTCTTCTTCGGCGCAATCCAGGCTTTCTTCATCGGCATGCTGGGGGAGTACATCGGTTCCATCCACACGCAGGTGCGCAAGATGCCGCTGGTGGTGGAACTGGAACGCGTGAATTTTTAAGCCGGCGGGGTTCTTTTTCGTCCCGCGACGAGCATAGATGCAAAATTTGCACTATTATCGTTGCGCATTTCGCAAACAAGATTGTCGAAAGGGACCTGCATGAAATCAGCCTGGCTGGGCTTGGCTGCCCTGTGGATCAGCAGCTCTGTGATGGCGCAGACCTGCGCCGAATCTCCGCCGTGCATGCGCGCCCGCGCCGCCGTGGAAGACCTGACCCGCATCGTTGCACCCAAAGGCGTGCAGGAAACCTACAAGACCCGGATCGGCGGCATCGACCAGTGGATCAATGTGCGCGGCCAGGACCGGTCCAACCCGATGATCCTGTTCGTGCACGGCGGCCCCGCATCGCCGGCCATGCCGACCACCTGGCAATGGCAGCGTCCCATCGAGGAATACTTCACCGTCGCGCATTACGACCAGCGCGCGGTCGGCAAGACCCTGCGCGCCAATGACAGGGAAGCGGTGGCCGGCACGCTGCGCATTGACCGTTTCGTCGACGATGCGATCGAAGTAGCCGAACACCTGCGCGCCAAATACAAGAAGGACAAGCTGGTTATCATCGGCCATAGCTGGGGCACTGTGGTCTCCACGCGCGCCGTGCTGAAACGGCCGGACCTGTTCTACGCCTACGTCGGCATCGGCCAGATCGCCAATATGCGCGAGAACGAACGCATCAGCTATGACTTTGGCGTCGAGCAGGCCAAAAAGCACAACAACACCGAAGCGCTGAAGGAGATGGAAAGCATCGCGCCCTATCCAGGCAACGAGCCGATCACGCGCGAGCGCATCATCGTCGCCCGCAAGTGGCCGCAGTATTACGGCGGCCTGAGCGCCTACAAGAACGACTCGGTGTATTTCTTCCGCGCGCCGATGCTGTCGCCCGAATACGACCAGGCCGACTGGGAGGCGATCGGGGAGGGCAGCGAGATGACGCTGGGCACGGTGCTGAAAGAATGGACGGAGGTGGACTTCTCCGGCATCAGGCAGTTCCCGATCCCGGTCGTGATGTTCCTCGGCCGGCATGACTACACCACGCCAACCGCGCCGGTGGTGAAATGGATGGCGCAGTTGAAGGCGCCATACAAGCAAAGCGTATGGTTCGAGCATTCGGCGCACATGATGCCGTGGGAAGAGCCGGGCAAGACGCTGGCCAGCCTGTTGACCTACGTGCGCCCGCTGGCACTGAAGCCCGGCAAACGCGCTACGAAGGGTTATACGGCCCCTTGACCTCGCCCCAGCCCCATTTCGGCATCGGCTGGTCGGCATCGACCGTGGCGCCGGGCTGGGAGTTGATGACGGCTAGCCGCGAGCCCCATTCCAGGTAGCCCACCAGGGCGGAACGGAATTCAGGATCGTCCGGCATGGCCAGTTCGTCGGCAGTCTCCAGCAGCAGCGCCACCCAGCGGCGGCGTTGCTGCTGCGACAGGTGGCGGTTCAGGTGCTGCTGGATCATGTGCGCGTGCCCGCCATGCGCCTCCGAATAAGCGGACGGGCCGCCCAGCACTTCGCCGAGGAAGGCAGCAACGTGGGCGGGGTGGTGGTCGCCCATGTGGGCAAAGACCGGGCCGAGTAGTGCATCGGCCTTGACGTGCTGGTAGAAACGAATGGTCAAGCGGTTCAGGGCTTCGGTGCCGCCAACCCATTCGTACAAAGTTGGAACGTGATCTTGGGGCATAGTGCCAGTCCTTTTGAATAGGGGAGTAGCTTGCAATTTCGAACGATATGTATTGCCGCCTTGCTGCCGGCATTTTTCAACCTCACCGGTTGTGCAGTGTATAGCGAAACGCGGCACAAGCAGGGCGAGGCTGCCAAGGAAGCGTGGAAGTCGGTCGATATCGCCGGCCAGCTCAGCGCCGCGCGCAAGTGTGAAGCAGCCCTGCTGGCCGAACAGCTCAAGACTGAAGAAGCACTGCAGAAGGCCAAACGCGATGCGCTGATCCGCGCCATGGTATTTGAAGGCAGCGTTGCGTCGCAGTTGAAGGAGCCGATTGAGAAGCAGTTGCTGGCGCTGGCCGGTTCGCCGCAAGTCGCTGTCGCCTGGGCCGCCGCCCTCAGGAAAGAAGAAAGGGCGAAGGGCAACCTGCACGATGCGGAAATCGAGTTTACGCGCGCTGGCGTTGAGATGCCTGCTTGCAGCAGCCTGGTGACGCAGTCGTTTGACAATTGGTTGCAGTCCCATGCCGGCGTACCGGCATATCTGCGCGCAGCATGGATGAGCGCCGTTGACGAGTGCTCGGGCAGCGGGCTGACTGCCGGCTCCAGTTTCGAATTCAAGGGCGGTGCGCTGGCGATCACCCAGAAGGCAGTGGCTGACGCGCGTTCGGCGATGATCGACGCCAAGGTGGCCAGCCTTGCGGCGCGCAACCAGGTTGCCAAATTATCGAAGGAATACAGCGGCGAGCTGGAAAAGCTCTCCGCAGAACCTTCCCGGGCGCAGGATAAGTTGAAGTCCATCGCCAAAGAGCTTGGCGATGCGCTGGCAAAAATCGAAAAGCTGCCGGATCCTGTCTCGCGCCAGTTCGTGTCCGAGCACAGGGTGAAGGCGCTTGATGCGACGTTGGCTTCGTTGGCCGGGAATGTCGACAGCAAGGGCGAAAGCCATGCCACCAGCGCGGCGCTGGCCAGCCTGGCCGAATGGTTCGACCAGGCGCACGTGGCGCTTGCCGATGCGAAGAAGCCGCGCCTGGCGGCGGCCCTCTTGCTGCGCAACCTGGAGCAGGCCAAGGCGAACGCCGCAGCCAAGGACGCCCAGTTGCAGGCGATGGAGCTGCAACTGCTCGAGTCAAAAATGAACTGGCAGCTCGAGCAGCTTCGTTCGCTGAGCTATGGCCATCAAGCCTTGCAAACCGTAAGCGCAGAGATGGCGGCGACGCAGCTGCGGGCTGCATTGGCGCCTGTGGAAACGACGAAAGCGACTTCCGGCAAAGCTTTTGAGGACAAAACCAAGGTGTGGAAGAGCGCTGCCTCCTACCTCGATGCCAACGGGCGCCTGGCTGCGAAGGTGAACAAGACGGATATCCAGCGCAATGCGCTCGACCATGAACGTGCCATCGCCTATGCGGAAGGCAATATCGCGCAGTGGAATGTGCTGATCTCGTCGACCATCAACCAGCTCGCGGAGTATGGCGACGCGGGCGTACGCAAGGAAGACATCACCAGCCTGGTGAACTCGATTGCACTGCTGTTCATCGCAAAAGGAGTTCAATAATGCGTATTCCGTTGATGTTTGCCGCGCTGGCGCTGTGCGGCTGCTCCACTCCCAAGCCCGCGATGGAACAGGCAAACCATGGCGTCGGCCTGATTGCCCAGCTCGAGTCGTCCCTTACCGAGTTTCGAAGGGTAGAGGGCAATTCCATGAAAGCACGCGCCGACTCACTGCTGGCCCAGCGCAAGGCAATAGCATTCGTCGACCGCGAAAAGCAGCGGGACCTGCAGGCGCGTGTAGCCGCAGGCGACAAGCTGTCGGCAACCCTGATCGATAACCTGGTCGCGAATACGGAAGGGCTGGCATTGAGCCAGGCCGAGTACTCGGATACCAATGCCAGGAACGAGGCGGCTGTGGCAGCCTTGCTGGCGCCAATCACGGATACCCGTAGCGGCACATCCACCGCGCAGGCAAGGCTGGCGGAGATGGGCGAAGAACTTGGCTGGGATATCCGGCGCAGCGAACTGCAAGCCTTCATCAAGGCTGTGAAAGACAGCGTTGAAGAAGGCAAGAAGAAAATCGAAGAAGCTGAAAAGAAGGCTAATAACTAATGGAGGCGAAGATGGCGTCACTCACAGAACAATACATGCTGGATTACTTCGATTCCCTGAAGCGACTTAAAGCGAAACAGAATGAATTCGAAGATGCCGCCTCCGACCCCGGCAGCACCGACGGCGCACGAGCCGCCGCAGCTGCTGCCTATCTCGATATGGCCAACATGATTGCGCGCTTCCGCGATGCGCATGAAGCGTTCATGCATCGCTTCGGCCCGGTATCGACCGAATCGCCCACGCAGAAGATCGTGGATGAATCGAGCCGCCTGCACAAAGCGCTCGGCGAAATCATCGCCACGGAAAACAAGCAGGTAGCGCTGATGCATGCGCTATCGGATTTCGTCGACCGCTGGCAGAAGCTCTCAACGGATGGCAAGAAGGGTGCGGCGAAAGGGACGGCCAGCGCCGCTGCCAACCTCAACTTCCTGACCCAGCCGGTGTAACCGCAAACAACAAGCCCCGCTCGCGGCGGGGCTTGCTCAAAAAATGGGGTACGTCCCCATTTTTTTATTGGAAGGCCTGGATGCCGGTCATCGCGCGGCCCAGGATCAGGGCGTGGATGTCGTGCGTGCCTTCGTAGGTGTTGACCACTTCCAGGTTCACCATGTGGCGGATGATGCCGAATTCGTCGGAGATGCCGTTACCGCCCAGCATATCGCGCGCCACGCGGGCGATGTCCAGCGACTTGCCGCAGGAGTTGCGCTTCATGATGGAGGTGATTTCGACAGCGGCGGTGCCTTCGTCCTTCATACGGCCCAGGCGCAGGCAGCCTTGCAGGCCGAGGGTGATTTCGGTCTGCATGTCGGCCAGCTTCTTCTGCACCAGCTGGTTCGCTGCCAGTGGACGGCCGAACTGCTGGCGGTCCAGGGTGTACTGGCGGGCGGTGTGCCAGCAGGCTTCGGCGGCGCCCAGTGCACCCCAGGCGATGCCGTAGCGGGCCGAGTTCAGGCAGGTGAACGGGCCTTTCAGGCCGCGCACATCCGGGAAGGCGTTTTCTTCAGGGCAGAACACTTCGTCCATCACGATTTCGCCGGTGATCGAGGCGCGCAGGCCGAACTTGCCGTGGATCGCAGGTGCGGACAGGCCTTTCATGCCTTTTTCCAGCACGAAGCCGCGAATCGCGCCTTCATCGTCTTTCGCCCACACGACGAATACGTCGGCTACTGGCGAGTTGGTGATCCACATCTTGGAGCCGGTCAGCGAGTAACCGCCTGGCACCTTCTTGGCGCGGGTGATCATCGAACCTGGGTCGGAACCGTGGTTAGGCTCGGTCAGGCCGAAGCAGCCGATCCATTCGCCGGTGGCCAGTTTTGGCAGGTATTTCTGTTTCTGGGCTTCGGTGCCGAATTCATAGATCGGCACCATCACCAGCGAGGACTGCACCGACATCATCGAACGGTAGCCGGAATCGACACGTTCCACTTCGCGCGCGATCAGGCCGTAGGCCACATAGTTCAGGCCAGGACCGCCGTATTGCTCGGGGATGGTCGGGCCCAGCAGGCCCAGTTCGCCCATTTCGCGGAAGATGGAGGTGTCCATCTGCTCGTGGCGGAAGGCTTCCAGGATGCGCGGTTGCAGCTTGTCCTGGCAGTAAGCCGCGGCGGCGTCGCGCACCATGCGCTCGTCGTCGGTAAGCTGGTCGTTCAGCAACAGGGGATCGTCCCAGTGGAATGCGGCTTTGCTCATTATGCTTCCTGTCTCTCTTTGTTTATAAAAAATCAATCATTTCAACAGGTCACGGAACTTCCCGCCGTGGAAAACCAGCGGGGCGTTCCCGGCAAACTCGCAATGCTCGACCTCGCCCACGAAAATCACGTGGTCGCCTTCCGGGTAGCGGCTACGGTTGTGGCATTCAAACCACGCCGTGGCGCCTTTCAGGACCGGCTGGCCGGTGCGCGACAGCTCAAATTCGACCGTGCCGAACGGGTCTTCCGTGCGGGTCGAAAACAGCTTGGCCAAATGGGCCTGGTCGGCGCTCAGCACATTGATCACATAGTGCGAGTTACCGCTGAAAATGGGCAGGCTGTTGGCGCCGGTGCCCAGGCTCCACAGCACCAATGGCGGGTCGAGCGAGACGGAATTGAAGGAGCTGGCCGTCAAGCCACGGAAACTGCCATCAGCGAGCCGCGTAGTAATCACGGTCACACCCGTGGCAAATTGCGACAGTGCCTGGCGAAAATGCGCACTGTCGAATTCGCGCGCGGCGGCGCGTGGGGAGCTGGTATTCATGCGGGACCTGTTTGTTTCAAAGAGATTATGCCAAAGAACGATAGTCTAACCTTTGGCGAAAGCGACGGGGATTTTAGCTAAGGCGGCACTTTTTGAGCAGTGCGCGCCGATTTGCGCTACAGTAATACTTCCGGTACGTGAGGAGGGCGATATGGCTGAAGTAGCAATCCTGGGCGGTGGATGCTTTTGGTGCACCGAAGCGGTGTACCTGGAGGCGAAAGGTGTCACCAAGGTCGAATCCGGCTACATGGGCGGCGCGCAGCCGAATCCCACGTATGAACAGGTGTGTACCGGCGAAACCGGCCACGCTGAAGTAGTGCGCCTTGAATTTGATCCGACCCAGATCAGCTATCGCGACCTGCTGGTCATTTTCTTCACGATCCACGATCCGACTACCCTGAACCGCCAGGGCAATGATGTCGGCACCCAGTATCGATCAGTGATCTTCTTCCAGGACGGCGAACAGGAAGCCACTGCGCGGCAGGTGATCGCCGAAATGGCCCACGTCTGGGATGCACCGATCGTCACCGAACTGGCGCCCGCTGCGCCGTTCTACAAGGCCGAGGACTACCACCAGAACTACTTCGCCCAGCATCCGCTGCAGGGTTACTGCGCATTCGTGGTGGCGCCCAAGGTGGCCAAGTTCCGCAAGATGTACGCCGAAAAGCTCAAGACTTAGAGCCAGTTTCCTATACCGGGCGTAATTGGTCTGCGAGACTGCGCGTTTTTTCAGTCACTTCAGCACCGGTATGCAGCGTGGATTTACGTTCGATGAGCATGATGTGGCACTCTTGCTCCGCGACGGGATTGTGCCTCACGCCTTTGGGGACGACAAACGTTTCGCCTTCATGCAGGACGACCGTCCTGTCTTCCATTTCGATTGCCAACGAGCCTTTGAGGATGTAAAAAAGTTCGTCCTCATCTTCGTGGCTGTGCCAGGTGAGCGAGCCAAGGACCTTGGCAACCTTGACGAAGGAGTCGTCAAGCTCAGCCACTACGCGAGGTGACCAGTATTCGTCCAGGCTGGCTGCAACCCGGTTCGGCGAAACGACATCATTCATGGGCAGTACCTTTGAAATTCAGAACGTCATTGTTTGAAAGAGATCATGCCAAACCGTCAGGTACTGGTCTTTACTTGAGCTCCACGTCGTCGTATTGCGTTGCGAAGTCATACCGCGAACACTCCACGTAATGTTTGAGGCCAGTGTAATGGATCGTTCGCTCGCTCATCGGCACAGCCATGTTGATCGTAATAGCCTTGATAAGGCGCCCGGGGGGTAGTGGTCTAGCGGTTTTGTGCGGCGCCGACGCGGGCTTCAGCCGCTCGCAGCGCATTGAACCTGTTTTTCAAGAGTGTGTGTTGCGGGGTTCCCGCTGCGAATCTGGTTCGTGCGTCTTCAGTTTTTTCGATCATTGACGCCAAGCTTTGCATGGCCGCTTGCAGTTCGCCTTGCTCAAACCGGGCAGCCGCACCCTGGTTTTCATTGAACAGGATAACGGCAATATGCAAGGCCTTGAGGTTTGCTCCGAGCATCGCGTGCTGCCATGTTCCCGGCGCTACCTTTTGCTGCGCCTTTTCCGACTTACTGATCAAAGACAGGATAGGCGCGAGCGCCTTCGTTTTTTCCTGCATCCTATGACCTTGGGCGATGACCGGTGCCTTCACCGGGCGTGATGAACAGCGCTTTGGCGTTTTGCGGGACGTTTGCGGTGTGCCACGTGCCGCGCGGAACGAGCAGGAATTGGCCGGGCTGGTCCAGCTTTATCTTCCGCTCGCCGTCATCCGTTTCCAGCACAAACTCGAGCGCACCGGAAATCAGCACGACGACTTCTTCACCAGCAGGGTGCTGCTCCCAGCTTGCCCAGTCTTCGCTGAAGTCATACGTCGACACCAACCGTCCCGGGCCCAGGTGGGCAAAGCCGCCCGAAGTCAGGTCCTGCCAGAACGATTCGTTGACCTCGAGCGGGACCGAAGTCCCTTCCGGGCCAAGGTGCAGGAAAGTGTCGACGGCATCGAATGGTCCAACAGGTGTCGCCATGGCGGTGCTCCTTCGGAAGAGTAATTCACATCCCCGATATCGGGCCGCAGTAAAGAGCGGTCCTGCAAACGACGAGCTGCGCGACTCCGAAGCCAGCGCAGCATCCAGCAAAAGTCATCGCGAATGCAGTCGCGGGCTTGAAGCAGCGGCGACGTGCGTATAACGCCGCAAGCACTGCGGCCAACGCAAGGCCTGGCAGCGAGAAAAGATGGCCCAGGCCCAGCAAGCCTTCCGGTCGTGCCAGCGAGGCTTGCCATGCCCAATAGCCAAGGAAGGTCGCCGTCAACGCGGTTGCGGCACCCAGCGTAGATAAAGGTGGTGCCTTCGTGAGCTGGACCAGGCCGACCAGGCCGCACCAGGCGAGCACGTAATACCAAGGCCCCAAATATGCGGGATCACCGAAGATGAAAACTGCGGTCAGCAGTGCAGCCCCAAGTCCAAGCGCCAGTGTGATGTCGAGAGTACGAGTCAATTTGAATCCGATGCAAGCAAGAGTGCGCGAACCTGCGCATATTCCTCAATGCGCGCAAAGTCCTTCTCCGTTGGATTGGCGATGCGGCTAAGGTCCATATTTTCTGCATTGTCGGCGAGCTTGACGACGCGCGCAATCGGATTCGACGCCGCGCGCGCTGCTACCTGCAGCCGGGTTTCACCGCGACGCTTGGTCAGTGCTTCGACGGCTGCGATGACTTCGGCCGGAAAGCCTGCTTCGGACAACTGCGCCAGCGAAACCGGCGTATCTTCAACCACATCATGCAGCACCGCAGCCATGCGTTCGTAATCGCTTGAGAGGCGAAGCATCACGCGTAGCGGGTGAAGAATATAGGGCTGCCCGGCCTTGTCGACCTGGCCAGCGTGTGCGGCAGAGGCAATTTCAATAGCTCGTTCGAGAGTAGCCATGGTTAACGTACTTTCAAGTCTAATGTCACGTTCGAGTTTCCTTGAAGGGCTCGGCCGCGACTTGCTATTCGTCTTCGTACGCGATATAGCCAGGTTGCGAAGCTCGAAGCACTTCGACTTACGCCAATGTACATCGAAGAGTTCAGCCGCCCGCGCCCATCACGCGGTTGAAGTAGACAGTTGGATGGCCCGCGCGCAGACGATACATCTGCGCCGGGCGGTTGCTGCCATGGCGCTGCTTGCCCGGAATCTCTTCGAGGAAATCGCCTTCCTTGATCCGCTTGCGGAACGCGCTCTTTTCCACCGGTCGCCCGAGGATGGTTTCGTAAACGCGCTGCAGGTCTGACAGCGTGAATTCAGCCGCCAGCAAATGCACGGGGATCGAAGTGTATTCAACCTTGTTGCGCAAGCGCTGCAGGGCCACGTCGACGATGGCGGAATGGTCAAAGGCCAGCGCATCTTGTGCCGCCAGGCCTTCCACCGGATGCCAACTGGCCGCGTCGCTGCCGGAGCCATGGCGCAGCTCCATGCCATCAGAGCCGATCAAGGCGAAGTATGCAAAGGTCGCTGACCAGCCGCGCGGGTCACGCGTGGCGCTGCCGAAGCCTTGCAACTGTTCCAGATAGGGCGCTTCCACACCGGTCTTTTCACGCAACTTGCGCAGCGCAGTCGCATCGAGATCTTTGTCGCGATGGATGTCGATGAAGCCACCGGGCAAAGCCCAACGGCCTTTATGCGGATGTTCGCCGCGCTTGACCAGCAACACGTGCAAAGCCTGCTCACGAATCGTGAAGATGACCAGGTCGACGCTGGTGAGCGGAACGTCAAAGTCGTGAATATTGTATTTCCGCAGAAATTCCTGCTCTGTTTCGCTGCCGCTCATGGATGCCCTCGTTTGTTGAGCGGCCATTGTAACCGCCTTAGTGATAATTAAAAATAACTTAGTGAAAATAGGAGCTAAGTTAGTGTAATATGCGCACTAAGATAAAAACCAAGGCGACATCATGCAAGTGGAACAACTAGGCCTCGGCATCTTCACGGTGCACCAATTCCTGAATAAGGCCGAATGCCAGCATTACATCGAAATGGGCGAACAGATGGGCTACCAGCCGTCTGAAGTCAATCTGCCGATGGGATCGGTCCGACGCGAGGATATCCGCAATAACGACCGGGTAATCTTCGACGATCCATGCCTGGCCGAGTTGCTGTTCAAGCGCGCGGCCCCTCTACTGCCTGCATCCATTGGCGAATGGCGCCTGCAAGGGCTGAATGAGCGTTTTCGTTTCTATCGCTATGGCCGCGGTGAATACTTCAAGTGGCATAAAGACGGCTCGTTCGAAAAATCGCCGGACGAGGTGAGCATGCTCACGTTCCTGATCTACCTGAATGCCGGCTTCGAAGGCGGCGACACCCAGTTCAGGTGGGAGACCGTGCGGCCGCACGAAGGTATGCTGCTGGTCTTCCCGCACAACCAGTCGCACCAGGGCGCGGAGATTAGCGCGGGCACCAAATACGTGTTGAGGTCGGATGTCATGTACGAGCGGAGCAGCTAAATCGCGTCCGGCTTACCTGGATGCTGATTGCGGAGCGCATCGAGCAGTCGAGTTGTCTCCTTTGGGCTTCCGAAACCGTGTGAGGTTCAATACCCGCGCGTCAGAAAGTTCACCATCCTTTCGGCCAGCCCGCCGGAGGCGGCTTCAATTTCGATTTAATAAATCCCAAATACTTGGGATCATCTTCTTTGAAGATGGCTCTTCCCTCGGGAATGTAGGCGCGCGCCAGTTCATCTGCAGCCCTTCCCATATTTCCAAGCTCGAACTGACATTGCCCCAAACGCAGATGCAGGAAGGGATTGCCGATGGCCCCCGGAACACGCATGGCGTAAGAAAGGTTATCGCGACATGCTACGTAGTCTTTGTTCTTGAAGCCGAAGTTGGCATCGCCGATTGCAGCCAAGAGCCATAACGCGGCATTCCAATCCTGTTTTGGTTCGGGAAGGATATCCCACGCTTGCCAGTAAACTGGAATAGCCTCGCTAAACTTGCCGGTTTTAGCGAGCTGGTCTCCCTGAGCAGACAGTCTTTTCACCTCCGCATCAATTTTTAACGGGAGAGCTTTTCGCTCCGCAGCCGCTGGCGCAGCACTAGCAGGAGTTTCTTCATGAGTTCACAAGGCCGTCAGTTTGCGGCACCAATACCTGCGGACCCAAAGCTGAGCATTTGAGTGAGGCGCAGGAATCGGTCCGGCGGTTTCGACGTCAGTGCTGATGTAAATTTCGTTCATTGTTGATGTGCGCCGGAGCTTCCTGCGGAATGTAAGTGCGTTTTGCTTTTTGCGCTGTGAGGAATCGCCGCACTGAAGGCGAGAGAAATACAACATACAGCGCGAATGCATACGTTGCCAGCAGTGGCCACAAGACCCACGATTGCCGCGAAGCCGCTGCGACGGCGCAATCGATTGTTGTGACAAGCAGCAGTAAGCCGGTAACTACGCGCGCCCAGGTGAAACCCCGGTAAAAGTAGGACAGCAAGACAAGCGTCAGTGTCAGGCGAACCGAAATAGATATCGGGTGCTGGGCGTGGCCCTGGAAAAGCTGGTTGAGTAGCAGCACGATGTCGAGACCGGTGTTGATACTTGGCAAATGGTAGCACGGCGCTTGCACGCGGCTTGCTGTGTCTTCTTCTGGCGACGCGTCAATCGAACATCGCTTGAGGTAACTCATCAATTCCGAAATACTCTTCCATTGCAGTAGTTGCACAGTTTCCACCTTCAACAACCTTCCAACTAACAAGGCACGGAATGACTACGCATACCCCACTAAAGCTCGCACTCGCGAGTGCATTGATCTTCAGCGCTGTGAATACCCTGGCAGCAGAAAACACAAGCAAGCGAAATATCCCGGTGCAGGCGAGCGGCGCTTACTGGCGCGATGCCGGAGAGGCCGATGTGCAGCGCGTGCACGGCAAGAGTGCCAATGCCGCAGCACTGCCGCGCCACTATCATGCGGCGACGCTGGACCGTGCCGCGCTGGCGCAGATGCTTGCGCACGCACCCCATGAACGTGCGCAATCGGCCAAGCAAAGTGATGTCATCATCTCGTTGCCGCATCCGCAGGGCGGCTACCAGCGCTTCCGTGTCGTGGATTCGCCAGTGATGGAGCCGGAACTGGCCGCCAAACATCCGGAGATCAGGACTTACGCCGGGCGCGGCATCGACGATCCATCCGCCACCTTGCGCATGGATATTTCGCCGCTTGGCTTGCGTGCTTCGGTGCGTTCGCCGAATGGTGCGTGGTACGTCGATCCGGCCCATCACCTCGATGACAGCGTCTACACCAGCTACTCCGCGCGCGATTTGTCAAACCGCCATGGCCCTTTCAAGGAAGGTGAAATCAAGGCGCCGCAGGTGATCCTCACGCGCAGTTTTGTCCACGCTGGTGATGAAGTGGAAGTGCGGGGCGCTGGCTTCGCTCCAGGCGCGTCAGTCACCCTTACCGTGCGCAACGAAGGATCGGACTTTGGTCCCGTTCACAGCATGGTGGCGATGGCCGACAAAGACGGCGTGGTATCGGCCACCTTTGCTGCAGACCCGACGCGTGGGGTCGGTGCTTATTCTGTCACCGCTTCAGATGGCTCCGGCGCGACGACCAGTTCCTACCATGTGGTGCCGGAGGAGATCAGTGCAGCAGCGGCAGCCGGCACGCAGCTGCGCAGTTATCGGCTGGCACTCCTGACGGATCCTTCTTACGCCAATTATTTCGGCGGCAGCGCAAACGTAACGGCAGCGAAGGTCAGCCTGATTAACCGCGTGACGCAAGTCTATGAAGACGAAACTTCGATCCGGCTGGTATTGATCAACAATACCGATGCGCTGAACCTGGACACCGATGCGCAGATGACCGGAGCCAACGGCCCATGTGGCGCCACCGCCTGCTTCACGCCGGACCAGGCTTCCGGCTGCAGCGGCGCGACGCTGACGCGCAACCGCACGGTCGTCGGCCTGCTCGCCGGTGCCGGCAATTTCGATGTCGGCCATATTGCCCTTGGCCTGAATGGCGGCGGCATCGCCAGCCTGGGCGTAGTCGGCGGCAACTACAAGGCGCAAGGATGCACCGGCATTCCAACACCGGTGGGCGACTTCTATGCAGTCGATTATGTGGCGCACGAAATGGGTCACCAGTTCGCCGGCAACCACACCTTCAACGGCACCACCGGCAGCTGCGCCGGCGGCAACCGTAACGCAAGCACTTCCGTGGAACCAGGTAGCGGTTCCTCCATCATGGCCTATGCCGGCATCTGCGGCACCGACAACCTGCAGACCCACAGCGACGCGTACTGGTCGCAGCGTAGCTTCGATGAAATCACGGCCTACACATCGGGCACTGAATCGAACCTGACCTCGGTGCAGATGGGCGTGCTGCGCGGCTTCACGACCAACGGCCAGCAGTTCACGCTGTCCTACAGCGGCAATGCCTCCGCGCCGATTGTTCGCGGCACCAATTACACGACGAATGGAATCAAGTCGGCTATCCAGTCGATTCCTGGCTGGCCGTCGACTGCCAGTGTCAGTGTGAGCGCCGTCAGCGATGCTGGCTTCACCGTCACCTTCGGCGGTTCGCTGGCCGGGGTGACGGCCGGGGTACTGCAACTGGCCAATTGCTCCGGCGGATGCAGCGGCCACGTGAACGAGATTGTGGCAGGCGGGCCGACCAGGAAGCGTGGCGTTGTCACGCAAACGGGCAACAGCACGCCGGTGGTCAGCGTGGTGCCAACCTATAACATTCCGATCCGCACTCCGTTCGCGCTGACTGGCAGCGCAAGCAATGCGGAAGGCGAGCAGATGACCTATATGTGGGAGCAGAACGACCGCGCAGGTACAGGCGGCACGGCCCTCATGAGCAACAGCAAGGCCAATGGGCCGCTGTTCCGGCAATTTGGCTTGCAGGCGGTTGTCAGCGACAGCGATGCATTGCTCTATGGTTCGCCGGGAGAGAATGTCGTGAGCACGGATCCGACCCGCGCCTTCCCGGACATGGCGCAGATTCTCGCCAACAATACCAATGCGGAGGCGGGTTCCTGCCCGGCTGCGGCATCGCCGCCGACCGCCGCAAATATCGCCTGCTATTCGGAATTCCTGCCCACGGCGAGCTATACCGGCTACAGCAAAGTCAATGCGCGGCCGGCGACACTGAACTTCCGCCTGACGGCCCGTGATGGCCATGGGGGCGTGGGCAGTGCGGCGACTGCACTGGTGCTGGCGACGGGCGCGGGTCCGTTCCTGGTCACAGCGCCGAATACCGCGGTGTCGGTGGCGCGTGGTTCGCAGTTGAACGTGACCTGGAATGTGGCGAATACTGCTGCGGCGCCGGTGAGTACGGCCAATGTAAAAATCAGCCTGTCGACGGATGGCGGCCTGACTTTCCCTTACGTGCTTGCTTCAAGTACGCCAAACAGTGGCAGCAAAGCGGTGATGTTGCCATCGGTGGCGACGAATGCTGCACGCATCAAGGTTGAGGCGATTGGCAACGTGTTCTTTGACGTATCGAACGCGAATTTCATTATCAATTAGCGCACTCCTTGCGGGCCTCGGCGTTGCAGTCCGCCGGGGTTCTTACGCCAACATGGGAGGGCTTAGGTATTACTGACGACTGTTGGAGATATCGAGGGTGCATCGCGGTAGAGCCCTGGGAATTTGAAGATTTTCGGCCAGCAAAAATTCCAGCTTGAAGGTTACGGAGCCATCAGGTGTAACCACATATGGTTCTTGGCTTTGTAGCCATCGCTGGTACGTATCGCCATCGGTTCAAGCCCGAAGCTGCAGAACCCGGCGGCTTCGTAGATGGTAATCGCGGGGCGGTTGCTTTCGGTGACCGTCAGCGTGACAACTTCGACTCCTGGCCTGCGTCGTGCATAGGCGAGGGCTGCCCCAAGCAATTTGCCGCCGATGCCTATTCCGCGCCACTCCGGCAGCGTGTACATGGCAATCAAATGGGCCTTGTGGCTGGTCTTGGCCCGTACCGAAAATTCCAACCCGACGGTGCCCACCAGCTTTCCGCCAGCGATGGCGCCAAACACAATGCTGTTCTGCTGCGGATCGTCGATGCGCTGTTCCCACCACGAGAACGGTAAGGCGGCGCGTTCGGCGTGCGTGGAGGTGAACGCGTCCGGCTCGTGCTTGAAGGCGTGCAGCATCAGCTCGCGATATTGCGCGGCATGCGCAACTGGCAGCGGGAGGATGTGAACGTCTTGCGAATCAGGCGTCGGGGAGTTCAAGGCTGTGGTCTGAAGGTTGCGGGGTCACGCCAAGGATTTTAAGGTGATCCGAGTTTTCAAAGCGATGCCAGTGGTTCTGCGGGACCACCAGCAGTTCGCCGGCATTCAATTGGATGCGCTGCTGTTCGCCCTCCACCAGCACAATGACGGTGGTGCGGCCTTCCAGCGCCATCACGATCTCGTCGCCCACGGGATGGCGCTCCCATTCGCTGCTGCCGGAGTAATAGCCAACTGAAATGCCGCCTTCGCGGAACGGCGCAACCTCGGCGAAAGCCTGGTCGGCCGCGCCGTCGAAAGCCATTTCCGGCGTGCGGTTGGGCAGGTGGGTAAGCTGGCTGAGGATGCTGGTAAGGTTTTTCTTTTCGAGCACAGGGTCTCCTGATGGAGGAAGGGGCCCCGCAGGGCCCCAGTTCTTAGTCGAAGCGGTCCAGGTTCATGACCTTGTTCCAGGCGGCCACGAAGTCCTTGACGAATTTATCACGACTATCGTTGGCGGCATAGACTTCGGCTACGGCGCGCAGTTCAGAGTTCGAACCGAATACCAGGTCGACCGGTGTCGCTTTCCATTTGAGGTCTCCGCTGGAACGGTCGCGGCCCTCGTACAAGCCTTCCATACCGGGAGCCTTGTTCCACTTGGTGTCCATGGTCAGCAGGTTGACGAAGAAATCGTTGCTCAACGTGCCCGGCTTGCTGGTCAACACGCCGTTGGCCGAGTGGCCGTAGTTGGCATCGAGGGCGCGCAGGCCGCCGACCAGCACCGTCATTTCAGGCACGGTCAGGCTGAGCAGGTTGGCCTTTTCGACCAGCGCTTCGGCAGGCGACAGCTTGCTTTCGCTGTCGTAGTAGTTACGGAAGCCATCGGCTTTCGATTCCAGCACGGCAAACGACTTCACGTCAGTTTGAGCCTGCGTCACATCGGCGCGACCCGGCCTGAAAGGCACTTGCACGGCATGGCCACCGGCCTTTGCAGCCTTCTCGATAGCACCGTTGCCACCGAGGACAATCAGGTCGGCCAGCGAGACTTTCTTGCCGCCTTTCTGGCCCTTGTTGAAGTCGGCCTGGATGGATTCGAGCTTTGCCAGCACCTTGGCCAGTTGCTCCGGTTCGTTCACCGCCCAATCCTTCTGCGGTGCGAGACGGATGCGGGCGCCGTTGATGCCGCCGCGCTTGTCGCTGCCACGGTAGCTGGCAGCGGCGGCCCAGGCGGTCTTCACCAGTTCCTGATTACTAAGGCCGGACGCCAGGATTTTCTGCTTCAGTTGCGCCGCGTCCTGGCTGTTGATTGCGGTATAGCCTGGCGCGGGAATCGGGTCTTGCCACAGGAACGACTGATTCGGCACGTCGGCGCCAATGTAGCGGGCGCTTGGGCCCATGTCGCGATGGGTCAGCTTGAACCATGCACGGGCGAAGGCATCGGCAAAGAGTTTCGGATCTTGCTGGAAGCTTTTGGCGATCTTCCTGAACTCGGGATCCTCCTTCAATGACAAGTCGGTGGTGAACATGATCGGCGCGTGGCGCTTGCCGGCGATGTGCGCGTCCGGCACCAGGGTTGCCGCATCCGGCGTGCCGGGCACCCATTGCGTCGCGCCGGCAGGGCTCTTGCTCTGCACCCAGTCAAAGGCGAACAGGTTGTCCAGGTACTGCGTGGTGAAAGCGATCGGGTTCGAAGTCCAGGAGCCTTCCAGGCCGCTGGTCACCGAGTCTTCTGCGTTTCCCTTGCCGCATTTGTTCTGCCAGCCCAGGCCTTGCTGCTCCATCGCTGCATCGGCAGGATCGGAGCCCACGCACTTCCCTGGATCGTGTGCGCCATGTGCCTTGCCGAAGGTGTGGCCACCGGCGATCAATGCGACGATCTCTTCGTCGTCCATCGCCATGCGGCCGAAGGCCTGGCGGATATCGGCTGCTGCGGCGATTGGATCAGGCTTGCCTTCCGGGCCTTCAGGATTCACATAGATCAGGCCCATTTGCGTGGCGGCCAGCGCGCCTTTCAGTTCACGCTTGCCGCTGAAGCGGTCGGCGCCAAGCCACTTGTTTTCGGCGCCCCAGAACACAGTGTCGGCTTGCCATGCATCGGTGCGCCCACCGGCGAAGCCAATGGTCTTGAAGCCCATGTTTTCCATTGCGACGTTTCCGGCCAGGACCATCAGGTCGGCCCACGAAATCTTGCGGCCGTATTTCTGCTTGACGGGCCACAGCAAGCGGCGCGCCTTGTCGAGGCTGACGTTGTCGGGCCAGCTATTCAGCGGTTCAAAGCGTTGCTGGCCGCTGGCTGCGCCGCCGCGGCCATCGCCCACGCGGTAGGTGCCGGCGCTATGCCAGGCCATGCGGATGAAGAAGGGGCCGTAGTTGCCGTAGTCTGCCGGCCACCAGGGTTGGGAACTGGTGAGGAGGGCGTTGATGTCTTTCTTGACTGCCTTCAGGTCGAGGCTCTGGAATTCTTTGGCGTAGTTGAAGTTGGCGCCGTAGGGATTGGATTCGGCTGAATGCTGGCGTAGCGGCTGGAGGTCGAGTTTCTCGGGCCACCAACTCTGGCCGCCGGCTACCTTGTCGGCAGCATAGGCGAGCTGCGGTTCGATTAGTGGAAGCAGGCCTGCCAGCATGGCCAGCACGGCGAGTTTGCGATTGCTCATCACGGTTTCTCCTTGTCGTTGTTGTCGGGGAAACCTTAGGCTAAGGCAAGGATTATGATTGATCTAATTGATTGTAATTATGAAATCGATAGCGTAAACACTATTACTTCATCGCTTTGGATGGAACAGCCGAACTGCTCTCGGCAAAGCGCGGGAGGTCGTCGTGGATGTCACACCATGAGACTTGCGACGAGGTCCAGACGTGGTCCTGGATCTTGACGCGCGCTGGCTCATCGAGGCTGCCTGCGCATACCTGCACCCGGTCAGATAAGACCTCTTCACGCATGCCGAGAGTGCTGCCGCAGATCGGGCAGAATCCGCGCTCCGCGAAAGAAGAGGAGCGATACCAAGCCGGCTCCACGCGCAGCCAACTAAAGGATGCCTTTGCGAAGTGAATGAATGCGAGCGCAGGTGCGCCTGAATGCTTGCGGCATATCTCGCAATGACAAATGACCCCGCGCAGCGGTTGTGCCGTTGCGCGGTAGCGAATGGCGCCGCAAAGGCAGCCACCTTCGAAGTGTTCAGCTTTGGACATACA
This sequence comes from Duganella sp. Root198D2, assembly GCF_001428585.1. Classification (NCBI taxonomy): domain Bacteria; kingdom Pseudomonadati; phylum Pseudomonadota; class Betaproteobacteria; order Burkholderiales; family Oxalobacteraceae; genus Duganella; species Duganella sp. Root198D2. The sequence goes on from NZ_LMIC01000009.1 coordinate 59,700, forward strand.
TGTAGCTCCGTGACCAGGGAAGGGCAGATGGATGCCGTCCCGCCTTGCCGCACACGATCTGGTAAAGGCTGATCCAGTCCTGGTCGAAGGCATAGGCGCAGCCGGCGAGGTAAACATGCCAGATGCGGAAGCGCTTGTCACCTGCCAGCTCACGCACCTTCTCTTCGTTGTCCTCAAAATTCTCGGTCCAGATGGTGCAGGTGCGGGCGTAATGGCGGCGCAGGTTTTCTACGTCATATGCTTCGAGCTGCCCTTCCTGCATGGCGTGCAGTACCTGCCCGATGTGGGCCAGTTCGCCGTGCGGGAAAACGTACTTATCAATGAACTCGCCGCCGCCATAAGGCGTTTCGCCGTTGTCCGGATCGGTCGACGTGATCCCGTGATTCATTGCCAGGCCATCGTCGGCAAGCAGCTTGTTGATAATCCCGAAGTATTCCACAAGGTGTTTGACGCCAACGTGCTCGAACATGCCGACGCTGGTGATGCGGTCGAAGCTGCCCCGGACGTCGCGGTAATCCTGCAGGCGAATCTCAATGAGGTCGGATAGGCCGGCGGCGCGAACGCGTTCCTGCGCCAGCGCATGCTGGTTTTCGCTGAGCGTGATACCGACGCAGCGCACGCCATATTTTTGCGCCGCGCGGATCACCAATGCTCCCCAGCCGCAGCCGATATCGAGCAGCGTCTGCCCCGGCTGGAGTTTGATCTTGGCCAGGATATGGTCGATCTTCTTGATTTGCGCGGTGGCCAGGTCCTCGTCGCCATTTTCGAAGTAGGCGCAGGAATACACCATGTTCGGGTCCAGGAACTGCTGGTAGAACTCGTTGGATACGTCGTAGTGGTAGCGCACGGCCTCCGCATCACCCTTGCGGTTGTGGTGGAAGGTGCGCGTGATGCGGGCCAGGCTGCTGGTGTCTTTCAGGGAGCTGCGCGCCAGCGCATTGACTACCTTGATCATGTCGACCGCGCGCCCGGTCACTTCAATTGCGCCTTCGACATAGGCGGTGCCCAGGCTTGCGAGCGAGGGCTTGAGCAGGTAGCGCGCCGCGGACGGGCTGGGAACGCGGATTGTCACGCGCGGCGCTTCTTGCGAGAAGTCGAAGCTGCGGCCATTCCACAGCTCTATCCTCAGGGGCAGGGCAACTTGCGGCGCAATGCTGCTGATCCAGCTATTGATGCGGTTTTGTACAAACATGCGCCTGCCCCTTCCCTGAGTGAGGACGGGTCAGGGCTGGATGCGTTCCTTATGCCAGCTACCGTCCTGCAAGTCATAGACTATCCTGTCGTGGAAACGCGAGGCGCGCCCTTGCCAGAACTCTACGCGGTCCGGCACCAGGCGATAACCGCCCCAGTGCTCGGGCCGTTGCGGCTGCGCGCCGCTGGCCGCCTCCACAGCGGCATAACTCTCTTCCATTGCTTCGCGGCTGCCGATCGGCCGGCTTTGCTGCGAAGCGATGGCCGCCAACTGGCTCTTCACCGGGCGGCTGTAGAAATACTTGTCGCTCTCTTCGGCAGAGGTTTTCTCGACGCGGCCCTCGATCCTTACCTGGCGCTCGAGTTCGGGCCAGAAGAACAGGATTGCCGCGTGCGCATTCTCCGCAAGTTGCCGGCCTTTCTGGCTCTGGTAGTTGGTGTACCAGGTGAAGCCGCGCTCGTCGTACTGCTTGATCAGCACGATGCGCGAACTCGGGCGGCCATTACTGCCGACCGTGGCCACGCTCATCGCGTTGGGCTCGTTCACCTGCGCCTTCATGGCTTCATTGAACCACTTGGCAAACTGCGCAATCGGGTCGGCCAGGGTGTCGGTTTCCGACAGGCTGGCGCGGCCATAATCCATGCGCAGGTCCGCCAGGGCGATTCCGCCGGCGATGGCCGCCGGCAGGATGCCGCGGCGCTGCTGCATGGCTTCACCCAGGATCGACATCTGGGCGGGACTGAGTATCCGTTTGGCCATGGGCGCGATGTGCGCCTCTTCGGTTTCCATATGCGAGGTATAGGCTTGCACGAAGCGCTCTACATCGGCGGCATTCAAGGCCGCGCTGGAACCGTTGGCAATCTTATCAAGTTGCGAATTGAGTATATCCCAGTCGAGATCCATCTGCTTGTGCTGTGCGAGGATCTGCGGGCCGAGCTTGGCCAGCAGGGTCGAATCGTCACCTTGCGCCGCTGCGGTCAGCAGGGGGAACAGGTCGTTTTCCTCGTCGGCGTGATGCAGGTGCGCGGCCTTGTTGAAGTACTTTTGCACGGCCTGCGCTGCCTGCTGGGCCGCGGCGTCGGCGCCGTGCTGGGGCAGGTGGCTCAAGAGGTTTTGCAAGGTTTGCAATTGCTTGCGGATCTTGTCGTGGCAGTGCTTCAGGACGGCGATCGGCTGGTCATAGCCGGGAGCGGTATCGATCAAGGAATTACTCATGGTGCGGGTCTGGTGTACTTGGCAAGAGAAAACATTGTAGCCCGGGTCCGGTAAAATGACGGGATGAATTCCCCGCAAATTGTTGATCCAGTTCTGGAAGATATCGATTTTGACCGCCGTTTTGGCGGCATTGCCCGCCTATACGGCGAAAAAGCCCTCGCACGTTTCCGTGGGGCACATGTCTGCGTGATTGGCGTGGGCGGTGTCGGTTCGTGGATTGTGGAGGCGCTGGCGCGCTCGGCAATTGGCAAGCTGACCTTGATCGACCTCGATAACGTGGCCGAGTCGAATATCAATCGCCAGATCCAGGCGCTGTCCGGTACTGTCGGCATGGCGAAGATTACGGCACTGGCCGAGCGCATTGCCCAGATCAATCCTTTCTGCGAAGTAGTGCAGGTGGAGGATTTCATTACGCCGGACAACCTGGATGAAATGGTGGGCGCGCATCACTTCGACTATGTGGTGGATGCGATCGATTCGGCGCAATCGAAGACGGCCTTGATCCACTATTGCCGCAGCAAGCAGATTCCGCTGATCGTGATCGGCAGTGCGGGTGGGCAGACTGATCCGACGCGTATCGAGGTGCGCGATCTGTCGAAGACTGAGCAGGAGCCGTTGCTGAAGAAGGTGCGGCGGCGTTTGCGCAGCCAGTACAACTATCCGCCCAATTCGAAGAACAAGTTGGGGGTGGATGCGGTGTTTTCGATGGAGCCTTTGAAGTTTCCGGAGACGGGGGAGGTGTGCACCGTTGATGGCGATGAGAAGGCGGCGAAGCCGGGGCTGACGGGTATTAATTGCGCGGGGTTTGGATCGGCGATGGTGGTGACTGCGACGTTTGGGATGGTGGCGGCGGGACATTTGCTGCGGAAGCTGGCTGAGCAGGCTGAAACCGCCTGACACTTGCCTGCGGCGGCCGCGTGTCAGTGTCAGGCACTTGTGTCTGACACTGGTTTACCGGTTTTAGTGACCGGCACGTAACGCCCATCCGGCATCGACTCAACCAGCGCCAATCCTTCCACGTTCCACACTACCGGCACCGCGCCGAACTCGGCTGGCGCTTCCTTCGCCTCTCGCGCCAGCGTGACATGCGGCTTGAATTCCCCATGCGTTGCAGCGCTGAAGCCCGCCGCCGCGAGCCGCGACATCAGTTCCGCCTGCGCCGCCAGCAGGCCTCCGGGCGCCGTGCCCATCCCCGCCCACGCAATATGCGGCCGCTTGAAGTAGCCATAACAATCCAGCGTCAACTGCAAGGGCGGGACATGCGTTGCATGCAGGATACCGAGCAAAACGGGCAAGGCCTCGGCCGGTTGCTGCCCGAGAAACGCCATCGTAAGATGCAGTTTCTCCGGCGGGATCAGCCGCCCGCGCACTGGTGTTTGCAGCCGCACCAGGGCCTGGCGAACCGCGTCGTCCGGCCAGAGCGCAAAAAACAGTTTGTGCCCAGCTTGTTTTGTTATCATGGCAGCCGCTTTAAAACCACTTAACGAATATACATGAAACGCACTTCGATCCTGTTCGCATTCCTGTGCGCCGCCAGCCTGGCGCAGGCACAGCAGCCTACCCAAGAACCTGCCCAGGTGCAGCCAGCCGCTCCAGCGGCGCAAGCTGAAGCTGCAGCGTCGGCCCAGCCAGCCCCGGTCGTGCCGGGCTCGGCCCAGCCTGGTCCAGCCGCCGAGCAACTGATCATTACCGACCACAAGATCGGCAAAGGCGCAGAAGCCAATGTGGGTAATACCGTCTTCATGCACTACACCGGCTGGCTGTACCGCCCACTGGCCAAGAACCAGCGCGGCCGCCAGTTCGACAGCTCGATCCCCCGCGGCGAACCGCTGGACTTCAAGCTGGGCACCGGCAAAGTGATCAAAGGCTGGGACCAGGGCATCGTCGGCATGAAGGTGGGTGGCAAGCGCACCCTGATCATTCCGTCGGAACTGGCTTACGGCTCGCGCTCCATGCCGAACATTCCTGCTAACTCGGCGCTGATCTTCGACGTCGAACTGATGGACGTCAAGTAAGTCAGCGGTAGTCGTCGGCCGCCAGGCCGTACTTCTGCATCTTGTGGTACAAGGTCTGCTTCGGCAGGCTCAGCGCGGTACAGGCGGTGGCGACGTTGCCGCCGGCCGCGCGCAGCGCCTGCTCGATCAGCATGCGTTCGAAAGCGCCGACCTGGTCTGCCAGCGAGGCCGGCGCCGTACTTTCCGCTGAGGACGACAGGCCGAGCACAAAGCGGTCGGCCGCATTGCGCAACTCGCGCACATTGCCGGGCCAGTCCTGCGCCATCAACTGCTGCATCTGCGCCGCCGGCACCACCGGGCAGGGGCGCTTGTAGCGCGCTGCGGCATCCATCATGAAATGCTCGAACAGCAGCGGGATATCTTCGCGGCGCTCGCGCAGCGGCGGAATGTGCAGCACGATCAGGTTCAGGCGGTAATACAGGTCGCTGCGGAACTTGCCCTGGTCGGAAAATTCCTTCAGGTCTTCCTTGGAAGCGGCAATCACGCGAATGTCCAGCGGCACCGGGGCGTTCGAGCCCAGGCGCTGGACCGAGCGCTCCTGCAGCACACGCAACAGCTTGACCTGCATGGCCAGCGGCAGGCTTTCGATCTCATCCAGGAACAGCGTGCCCTGGTCGGCGTGTTCGATCTTGCCGACCTGGCGCTTGGCCGCGCCGGTGAAGGCGCCTTGCTCGTGGCCGAACAGTTCGCTCTCGAAAATGGATTCCGGAATGGCGCCGCAATTGACCGGCACGTAGTGGTGTTTGCCGCGCCCGCTGAACTGGTGCAGGCAGCGTGCCACCAGTTCTTTGCCGGTACCGGTTTCGCCGTAGATCAGCACGTCGGCCGGCTGCCCGGCCACGTCCAGGATCACCTGGCGCAAGGCCCGGATGGCGGGCGTATTGCCCAGCATGCAGGCTTCGATACCTTCGCTATGCTCCAGCTTCTGGCGCAGGGCCCGCACTTCCAGTTGCAGGCGGCGCTTGTCGGCGGCGCGCCGTACCACGTCGGCCAACTGCTCAGAGGAGTAGGGCTTTTCCAGGAAATCGTAGGCACCGTCGTGCATCGCCTGCACCGCCATCGAAATATCGCCGTGGCCGGTCACCAGGATCACCGGCAGTTCGGGATCGATGGCGCGTGCCGTTTCCAGCAATTCCAGGCCGCTCATGCCGGGCAGGCGCACGTCGCTCACCAGTACCACCGCGCTGTTCGGCTGCAGCAGCCTGGTGACCGGCTCGGCACTTTCATAGCTGCTAACGGTGAAATCGGCCAGCTCCAGCGCCTGCGCACTGCCGGCGCGCACGGTCGGGTCGTCTTCGACCAGCAGCACTTGTATATTGTCCATCATGTCTCCTGCGCCGATTTTAATTCGATCGCGAAGCAGGCGCCGGCACTGGCCTGTTCCGCTCTTAAGCTTCCGCCGAAATCGCGGATGATTTGTTCTGAAATTGCCAGCCCCAGTCCAAGGCCTTCGCCTTGCGGCTTGGAGGTATAGAAGGGCTCGAACAGCCGCTCGCGCGCTTCGTCACTGAGGCCGGGGCCGCTGTCGGCCACGCGGATCAGAACGCGGCCTGGCTGGCTGCTAACTTCCAGCACCAGTTCGCGCACGGCGCTACCGGCCATCGAGTCGAGCGCATTGGTCATCAGGTTGAGCAGCACCTGCTCCAGGCGGTTGCTGTCGCACAGTGCGTAAGTATCGGCCTGGTCGATGCGCAACTGGAAGGTTACCTTGTCAAGCTGGATGCGGCGCTCCACCAGCACCAGGGCGTTCGAGATCGAGGTGTGGATCGACACCGGCCCCAGCTCCGCATTCGATTTGCGGGCGAAGCTTTTCAGCTTGCCGGTGATGGTACCCATGCGCGCCACCACCTGCGAAATGGTCTTCAGGTTGTTGCGCACATCGTCCATGCGGCCGCGCTCGAACAGCAGGACGGCGTTGTCGGACATGGTACGCAGCGCCGTCAGCGGCTGGTTCAATTCGTGCGTGATGCTGGCTGACATCTGTCCCAGCACGGCCAGTTTGCCCGCCTGGAACAGCTCATTTTGCGTGATCTGCAATTGCTGCTCGGCCTGGCGCCGCACTTCGACTTCCTTGCTCAGGTCCTGCGTCATGCGCGCCAGGCTGGCGGTGCGCTCGTCGACCATGCGCTCCAGCTCCTCCTTGGCGCGCAAGCGCTGGCGCCAGTACAGGAACAGCAGCACCAGGAAGCCATACGCCAGCAGTGCAAACAGGAAGGCAACGCTGGCATTGCCGCGCGCCGCGTTCAGGTCGGACAGGTAAATGAAAGTCCAGTCGCGCGGCGTCAGCGAGCGGGTCTGTGCCAGCATCAGCGGCGTGGTCGCAGCACCGGCGGCATTACTGTCGCGGATTACCAGCAGGCGGTTGCCGTTGGCCAGTGCTTCATCGTACTTCAGTGTCAGCGCGGGCAATTCCTGCGCGAAGTATTGGCGGGTCTGCTCCAGTTCCGCGCGCACGCTGGGCGAGAGCGGTTTCAGGGCCTTGAATTTCCATTCCGGATCCGAACTGAGGAAGATCACGCCATTGGGATCCACCAGCGCCACCTTGTCGCTGCCTTGAGTCCAGCTGCGCTGCTGGTTCTCGATGCTGACCTTGATTGCCGCCACGCCCAGCATGCGGCCGTCCTTGTAAATGCCGTGCGCATAGAAGTATCCCGGTTCCAGGCTGGTAGTCCCGACTCCATAGAAACCGCCGGGGCGGCCGCGCAGCGCATTGCGGATATACGGCCGGAAGTTGACGTCGTCGCCGATGAAGCTGTCCTTCTGGCGCCAGTTGCTGGCAGCCTGGGTGCGGCCCTGCAGGTTGACGATGTAGATGTTGCTGGACTCGGCCTTCTTGTTCAAGCCTTCCAGGTATTCATTTACGCTGTTGCGCGCATCTTCGTCGCCGGGATTTTCCAGCAGGCGCACGACGTCCTTGTCCAGCTCCAGCATGCGCGGCACCAGGTCGTACTTGTCCAGCAGGTTCTCCAGGCTGGTGGCATAGACCTCCAGCCTTTGCGCGCCCGCTTCACGCAGGCGCTCGGTGGTTGCGCTGTCGGCCCACCAGTAAGCCAGGTAGGGCAGGGCGAGGCCAGCCAGCAGCACCAGCCCCCACAAAGTACGGACGTGTTGGGTCGGGCGCGCCTGCGCCTGGTAGCTTACGGTGTTGTCTGGCTGAACTGGCATAACAGCCAACTATAGCAAACCTCGTTACAGTTGGTGGCGTAACCCCAGGTTGAAAGCGCGGTTGCCCTTGCCGTCGTCGGTCGCGTTGCCGACCGTGAAAGGCGCCCCATTCCGGCCATTGATACGGGCATAAGCGGCGTACAGGTCGGTGCGCTTGGACAGGGAGTACAGGTAAGCGATGCCATACTGGCGCGCATCCTGGTTCGCCGCGCTGCGATCCATGTGCTGCACTACCGAGCCGGCGAAGCTGTGCGGTCCGAAGGTGGCGCACAGGCCCAGCACCACGTCGCGGCTGGAGGCACCCGGCACGCCGACCGTGCCGCTGGTGATGACGCTGGTCGCACTGGTCACGGTGCCGCCGTTGCTGGTCGCGCCGTTGCCCAGCGTGCTGCTGCCGCCGCCGCCGACGGTACCCATGCCGCGGTTGAAGGCGTAGCCGGCGTGCAGCTGGTAGTCGCCCAGCTTGTAGCGCGCCGCCAGCAGGGTGTTGTGCGCGTGCAGGCCGACGCTGGCGTCCTCGCGGCGGAAGTGGGATACCGACAGCGCCAATGGGCCTTGGTCGTAATTCATCGCGCCGCTCAGCGCGCGTTTGCGGGTACTGTCGCCTGCCACTTCGCCCGCACTGTAAGCCAGGTCGGTCGAGAAGCCCGCCAGTTTCGGCGAAGCGTAGTACAGCGAATTGTCCATGCGCCGGTTAGGGACCATCAGGTTGGGAGCCTGACCCGCCAGGCCGTCGGAGAAAGGATCGGCGATGTCGCGCAGGGCCTTGTAGTAAGGCGAGTACTGGCGGCCGGCGCTGATGGAGCCCAGCGGGCTGCCAAACGAGACAAAGGACTGGCGGCCGAAGGTCAGGCCGCCCTGGCCGGAAGCGCCGGTGTCCATCGCAAAGCCGCTCTCGACGACGAAACCGGCCGACAGGCCGTTGCCCAGCTCTTCCGTGCCCTTGAAGCCAATGCGCGAGCCGGATGCGATGCCGCTGCTCACATTGGTGGTGCTGCCGCCGGGGGCGCCGCGTTCGAGTACGATGCCCGCATCGGCTACGCCATAGATTTTTACCGAAGATTGCGCGTGCGCGCTGCAGCAGGCCAGGGCCAGCAAGGTGGTGGCAGTGTATTTCATTGAGGTTTCTCCTGAGGTCGTTGTTGTTATGCGGCGCGGATGTAGCTGTGCTCATCCGCTTGCGCTTCTTCGCCAAGCGCGCCTTCCCACTTCGCCACGACGGCGGTGGCGATGGCATTGCCGACTGCGTTGGTGGCCGAGCGGCCCATGTCGAGGAACTGGTCCACGCCCATCAGCAACAGCAGGCCGGCTTCGGGGATGTGGAACTGGGTCAGGGTGGCGGCGATCACCACCAGCGATGCGCGCGGCACGCCGGCCATGCCTTTGGAGGTCAGCATCAACAGCAGCAGCATGGTGACCTGGGTGCCAAGCGACAGGTCGATGCCGTAGGCCTGGGCGATGAACAGCACGGCAAAGGTGCAATACATCATCGAGCCGTCCAGGTTGAAGGAATAGCCCATTGGCAGTACGAAGCTGGAGATGCGGCGCTGCACGCCGAACTTGTCCAGTGCGACCAGCAGTTTTGGATAGGCAGCTTCCGAGCTGGCGGTGGAGAAGGCCAGCAGGAACGGTTCGCGGATCAGTCCCACCAGGCGCAGCACACGCGGGCCCAGGACCGCGAAACCGGCACCGATCAGCAACACCCACAGGCAGAACAGCCCAAGGTAGAAGCCGCCCATGAACTTGGCGAAGGTGGCCAGGATGCCGAGGCCATTGGTGGTGACCACGGAAGCCATGGCGGCAAACACCGCCAGCGGCGCCATGCCCATGATGGTGCCGGTAATGCGCAGCATCACTTGCGCCAGCTCGTCGACCACGTCCAGCAAGCGCTTGCCGGATTCGCCCAGCGCGCCCAATGCGGAGCCGAAGAAGATCGAGAACACCAGCACCTGCAGGATCTCGTTATTGGCCATGGCCTCGATCGGCGACTTCGGCACCACGTGGCTGATGAAGTCCTTCAGCGTGAAGGCCGAGGTTTTCAGGCCGGTACTGGCGTCGATGGCGGGCAGCGGCAGGCCCAGGTTGGTGCCGAGCTGCATCAGGTTCGACAGCAGCATGCCCAGTGCCAGCGAGACCAGCGAGGCGACGATAAACCAGGCGAAAGCCTTGGCGCCAATACGGCCGGCGGCCTTGCCGTCGCTCAGGTTGGCGATGCCGACGGTCAGGGTGGAGAACACCAGCAGCGCAATGATCATCTTGATCAGGCGCAGGAAGATGTCGGTGACCAGCGAGATGTGGGCCGAAATGTCGGCCGTGAGTTTCTTGTCAGGGAATACCGTGTGACAAGCGTAGCCGACCGCGATGCCAAGCAGCATCGCGAACAGGATGTAGAGGGTAAGGGGGCACTTCTTTTGCATTCCGGTCTCCGTTGTGTAGGTCCCCGCGTTGGTGGCGGGGTCCTGCCTCAACAGCAAGCCGTGTGCCTGCTGTCGTTGCGCGGAATGGAGTCCGGTAAGTGCTTGATTTATAAGCCTGCCGGCATATCAATGATGCCGACAGGTAATTTATCCGTCCCAAGGCTTGGACGGTCTGGAGGGGCGTTGTACGACTTTTTGGTTAGGCCTGCAATGGGGCTTAATGGCTGTGGCCGTGATGGTGGCCGTGATCATGGCCATGATCATGGTCATGGGCGTGGTCGTGTTTGTCGCCGTCCGCGTGGGCCGGGCCTTGCAGGCAGCATTCATGCTGCGTGGTGCCCTGCTCGGTCTGCAGGGTCGTATGATGGATGCCGAACTGCTCCTTCAACTGGCGCGCGATGTCGTCGATCGCCGTATCGCCCGGATAACCGCCCGGCATGACCAGGTGGCAAGTCAGCGCCACGTCGGTGGTACTCATCGACCAGATATGCAGGTCGTGCACCCCTTTCACGCCAGGGCTGGCCAGCAGGAATTTCTCCACCTCGGCGGCATCCACATTGCCCGGCACCGCGCCCAGGGTCATGTCCAGCGCCTCGCGCAGCAGCGACCAGGTGCTCCTCATGATCAGCACCACGATCACCAGCGAAACGGCAGGATCGATCCAGGCCCAGCCGGTGTACATGACCACCAGTCCGGCAATCAGCACGCCCAGCGAAATGGCAGCATCGGCCGCCAGGTGCAGGTAGGCGCCGCGGATATTCAGGTCATCCTTGCTGCCCTTCATGAACAGCCAGGCCGAAATACCGTTGACGGCAATGCCGATGCCGGCCACCACGGACACGGTCAGCCCCGCCACAGGTGTCGGCTCCATCAAGCGCTGGAAGGCGCCCCAGGCGATAGCGCCGGTCGCCGCCATCAGCAGCATGCCGTTGAACAGCGCCGCCAGGATCGAGCTGCTGCGCAGGCCATAGGTATAACGGCCGGAAGGTTCGCGCTTGGCCAGGACGGCAGCGCCCCAGGCCAGGATCAGGCTCAATACATCCGACAGGTTATGGCCCGCATCGGCCATCAGCGCGGTCGAATTGGCGAGGAAACCGTAGAAGAACTCGATCGCGACGAACACCGCATTCAGCGCGATCGCGATGGCGAAGGCGCGGCCGTGGCCTACTTCGCCGTGATGGTGATGATGGCCGTGGTCGTGGCCATGTCCGTGGTGATGATGGGCGCTCATTGTTCGTTACCGTTGGATGGTTCGGCGATATGTTCCAGCATATCGCGCAGGACGCCGCTGATATGGGCATCAGCGGTGGAATAGAAGACTTGCTTGCCCTGGCGTTCGGACTTGACGATACGCGCGGCGCGCAACAGGCGCAGGTGGTGGCTGACCAGCGATGAGCTCAATTGCAGCGAGCCCGCAATATCGCTCACCGCGATCGGCTGCTCCAGGCAAGCCAGCACGATACGCAGCCGGGTCGCATCCCCCAGTAAATGGAACAAATCCGCCAGCTCCGCGACGGAAGCATCGTTATCAGAATAGATAGCCATAGCAAACAAATGAATAGGTATTCATATGTTAGCACGAAAAATCCTGGGCCTGCTTGCACGCTGCATTTTATCGGTTATTCAGATATATTGACTTTATCTGATATTCGGCTAAAATCCATTTATCTGGATACCGGATATCTCAAACATGGCTTTCGCGCCCGCCTCCCTTCTCCTCCTCACCGCGCCACAACTCGGTCAGTTGCTGGTTGCGACACGCAAGCGGCGTAAGCTCACGCAAGCCGCGGTGGCAAGCCGTGTCGGATTAAGCCAAAACCGCATCTCCCACCTGGAGAAACACCCGGACGAAATCAGCATCAGGCAGTTGCTCAGCTGGTGCTCGGCACTGGAGCTGGAGCTGCGGCTGGGTGAGAGAGATACATCTGCCGCAAGCAGTTCGGCGGAGTGGTAATCGTGGGGCGCCGCTCACACAGCCAAACCCTCCATCTCTGGGCTAATGGGGGTTACGTCGGACGTTGGACGGTCAAAGCCAATGGGGACCCGGAACTGGCGTATGACGAAGCTTGGCGCGCCTCAAAACTGGGGCGCCCAATCTCGCTGTCGTTACCGTTCAATATACATAACGAGCCGCTTAAAGGAGCCAATGTCTCGAACTATTTCGAGGGCTTGCTACCCGACAGCGACATTATTCGAAGACGTGTTGCGGCCCGGTTCAAGACAGGCTCTCTTGAAGCTTTCGACCTGCTGGCGGCTATTGGCCGGGATTGCGTCGGCGCCTTGCAGCTCTTGCCCGAAGGCGTTGTCCCGGAAGGACTTGCACAAGTTAATGGCATAGCCGTTGATGAAGCCGACATCGAGCGGCACCTGATTGAAGTGGTGAGCCTGGAGCGGCATGGCGCCCCGCAAAACTCCGAAGACGACTTCCGGATTTCGCTGGCCGGCGCGCAAGAAAAGCACGCCTTCCTGCGGTGGGGTGGTAAATGGCTGAAGCCACTGGGAGCTACGCCGACAACGCACATCTTCAAACTCCCGATCGGGATGGTCGGGGGGAAAAAGGCCGACTTCACCACGTCGGTCGATAACGAATGGCTATGCCTGCGCCTATTCAAGGAGTACGGGCTACCCACGGCGAATGCCGAGATTGCGACGTTCGGCTCACAAAGAGTGCTCGTCGTCGAACGTTTCGACCGCGTGCCATCCCAAAACGGCCAGCAGCTGTTCCGGCTTGTCCAGGAGGACTTTTGCCAGGCAACGGGAACCTCGCCACTACTGAAATACGAAAATGAAGGCGGGCCTGGCCTGAAGCAGATGTTCGCCCTCTTGCAGCAATCGCAGCAGGCCGCAACTGATATGCGCACGCTCATGGCCTCGCAACTGCTCTTCTGGATGCTGAGCGCTCCAGATGGCCACGCCAAAAACTTCAGTATCCAGCTGCTCGCAGGTGAGGGCCGTTTCAAGTTGACGCCGATCCATGACGTGATGTCCGGTTACCCCGTTATTGGCCCAGGGCCGAACCAGTGGGCGGAACATAAGCTCAAGATGGCGATCGCGCTACTAGGCAACAGCCGGCACTATCTGGCGCATACCATCCAGCGCCGGCACTTCAACAGCACGGCGAAGGAAGTCGGCTACGGCGCGAATGCGGAACCGCTGCTGAACGATTTCATTGCCCGCACGCCGGCCGTAGTGGAAAAGGTCCGGGGCGAGCTGCCCGCAGGATTCTCGGAAAAGGTCGCCGACAAGATCCTGGGCGGTCTTCTCGCTGCCGCGCGCAAGCTGGAAGCCATGCCGGGATGAGCGTGGACCCTTCTCAGGGTTTCGCGATTTCGGCTTCGAAGGCGGCGCGCGACTTGGCGTCCAAGGTCTGCAGGGCGCGCTCCAGCTTGGCCGGCGGGATGCCGGCGGGCTTGCTGAGGATGGCCTGGCCGATCAGCACCAGGGCGGCGGTCAGCACTGCTACGCCGGCGGCCGCCGCCAGCAGGCGCAGCTCGCGGCGCGAGAACGGTTCGTGCGAGGTGGGGATGGGACGGGCGCCCGGCGGCGGGATGTAGGCTGCACCCGGTGCGTTTGCTGCCGGGGCCTGCGTGCCGGCCAGCCGCGCCAAGTGGCGTTCGACCGCCTCTTCCAGCACTGCTTCGTTCAAGGCCACCAGGGCGAAGATCGGATCGTCGACATCTACTTTGATGCCGGTCTTTTCAAACACATGCAGGCGCAGTTTCTGCGGGTCGAGGGCCATTACCAGTTCACCAGGTCGAGTTGTTCGAACAGGTCGCGGAACACGACCTTGATGCGCTGCTTTTCCATCACATTGAACTTGTCGCTTGCCTTCACTTCGTCCACCGTCAGGCGGCCGGTGTTCATCTTCTTCACGTCGGCGCCGAAGGTGTCGGCATTGCGCGCGCTCAGGACGATGCGGCCTCGCACGCGCTGCGAGTTGTCGGAGTAGGTCTGCGATTCGAGGAAGGACTTGCCGGAGGCCGACTGCAGCAGCCCGAAATGCTCGTTTTCCCACAGCACCAGCGGTACCTGGGTCGATTTGGCCGTCGTAACGAAGCCCATCGCCGTGTCGTGCAGCGTGTCGCCGCCGCCCACGATGGTGTGGATGTACACCTTGCGGCCCGATTCTTCCAGCAGGTTGAAGCAGTCGTTCTCAATCAGGTAGGCCATCAGCGGCGAGAAGGTGTTGGCGCCGTTGTCGATCACGCAGTTGCCGTCCGTTTCCAGGATGTCGATCATCAGCGCGTCGAAGCGCTTGGGGTCGATGGTGCGCGATTCGGTCATCACCGGCACATGCTTCACGTCCAGCGCCTTGTAGCGCGAGAACGTGGTGTTCTCCTGGTCGGTATCGTAGCAGCGCAGCGGGGTCTCGCTCTTGGCTTGCAGCCATTGCGCGAGGATGGTCGATACGTAGGTCTTGCCGATGCCGCCTTTGCCCTGCAGGACGAAGTGAACCGTATTTTGCATTGATGCTCCTGTTATCAGTGGCAGTTGGCCGTGCCGCTGTCGCGGGCCTCCTGCTGCGGGTGCTCCGGCGCCGTCTTCGGTTGGACCGGCAGGAACTCCCATTCGTAGCTGTTTTCCTTCAAAACCAGTTTCAGCACACCGGTGCGCCAATTGGAGCGCGCCTCGCTCTGCTCGTTCAGCCAGAGGAAGGGCGTGAGCATGGCGCCGCCGGTGCCGACCACGAACTGGCGCACGCCGCGCGCGGCATCGGGCTGCGCCTCGGCATCCATCGGGGCCAGGCGCTCGTAGTCGTGGTCGTGCCCCGACAGGACCAGCTCGACGCCGGCGGTGTACAGCGCGCGCCAGGCCTCTTGCATCCTCTTGCTTGGGGTGTGTCCGCCAGAACTATACATGGGCGCGTGCCAGTAGGCGAGGGTGCAGCGCGCCTTGCTGGCGGCCAGGTCGTCTTTGAGCCACAGCAGCTGGCGCTGGTGCTCGGCCGCCGTCAAGTCGCTGTTCAGGGAGATGAAGTGCCAGCCGCCCTTGTCGAAACTGTAATAGCCGCGGCCTGGCGGGCCGGCCAGTTCGCCGAAGTACTCGAAGTAAGCGCTGGCTTTGCCGCTGGTGTATTCGTGGTTGCCGGGCGTGGGACGGGTGCGCGCTTTGAACCGGCCCCAGGTGGGGGCATAGCAGTCGCTGAATTCGGCCGGCGCGCCGTTCGGGTAGGTATGGTCG
The DNA here is from genome assembly GCF_001428585.1 of Duganella sp. Root198D2. Taxonomy (NCBI): domain Bacteria; kingdom Pseudomonadati; phylum Pseudomonadota; class Betaproteobacteria; order Burkholderiales; family Oxalobacteraceae; genus Duganella; species Duganella sp. Root198D2. The sequence goes on from NZ_LMIC01000009.1 coordinate 74,885, forward strand.
CCCAGGGTGAGGACCAGGGCGTCCGGGTCGCCCTTGGCGATGAGGGCGGCGGTTCCTGCGGCGCCGGAGTCGGCGGCGTGGTTATAGCGGCAATCGGCAATGTCGCCGGCGGCGTACACCGTCAGGGGCCGCGCCGCGTGTCCGGCGGCGGGGGCGGAGAGGGCTGCGGCAGCCAGCCAAGGTAGAATGCGTGTTTTCATTGGCACCATTTGAACAGGCATGCGAGTTTCACCATCCAGCGAGCAGGAAGCGATCCTGAAGTCCAGCGCCCAGACCTTGATGATCGAGGCGCGCGCCGGGACAGGCAAGACTACCACGCTGTCCATGCTGGCGGCACAGGAACCGGGCATCGTGCTGGGCCTGTGCTTCTCGGAAGGGGCGCGCCAGCGTTTTTACGAGAAGCTGGCGCAGGAATGCCCCGGCCGCAAGGTGCAGGTGCTGACGGTGGAAGCGCTGGCGCGCTCGCAGCTCACCCGTATCGCGGAGCACGGCAACTGGCTCGACCTGCCGGAGCGCTGGTCCAGCCTGGAGCAGATGCGCCCCATGCTGGTGGCTGCCGCCAATACGATCTGGCAGCGCCATGAAGGCCGCTACACGGAGTTCGATTTCGACTTCGAGCGCAGCACCCAGCGCGTGGAGATGATGCTGCAGTTGCTGGCGCAGATGAAGGCCACCCTGGCTACGCTGCGCTTTGAGGACGAGGTCTTCGACGACTTCACCTTCGATGAATTGTGCAACGAGTTCCAGCTGGAAGACCGCGAGATCGTGGAAATTTTCCACGAGTTCGAGCGCCGCCGCCAGCCGCAGGCCGGCCATATCCTGTGGCAGGCGCCGGTCGACTACGCGACCGACCTGGTCTCGATCCTGCGCCGCTTCCCGGAGGCGGTGCACGATATGCCGCAAGCCAACCTGCTGCTGGTCGATGAATGGCACGACGTGAACGCCGCCGAATTCGAGCTGCTGCTGCTGTTCCGCCGCAATGCGCGGCTGGTGGTGGTGGGCGACCGTCACCAGGTGATCAATGCCGAAAGGGGCGCCGACCCGCGCTTCTCGGGCGGCGGTTTCGAACTGGCCTTCCCCGATGCCGAGCGCCTGCCGCTGTCGCAGTCGCGCCGCTGCGGCGTATCGCTGAAAAAGCTGCTGGAACGCGCGGTGCCGAAATGCGGCTTCGAATCGCACCCGGACACCTACTCCGAAGTGCGCCACGTCGAATACGACCACAGCGACCCGCAAGCCTGTGCCAGCGTGGTCGTCGCCAAGGCCAAAGAGCTGGCGCTGGGTCCGGACCTGGCCATCATCCTGCGTGAAGTCGACCAGAGTGTGGAAATCGAGAATGCCCTGCTGGATGCCGGCCTGCCCTACAACTGCGACGGCTTCGCCTCCTACCTGAAGCGCCCGGAGATCATGGCCTTGCGCGCGCTGTTGCACGTGGCCAGCGGCGACTACAGCACGCTGAAAGCGGACAAGGAAAGCTGCGAGCTGATGGTCGACGGCCTGCAAACCTATTTCGCCGTCTCGGGCGACCGCCGGGATTACGAGTCCAGCCACGGCATGTACGGCTCCGGCGACGCCTACCAGCAGCAGAAAGATGCCGTGGTGCGCGATCCGGAAACGCTGGAATTCATGTTCAGCGGCCTGCTCTGCGCGCAGCAGCACTACGACAGCGGCGCCACCCGGCGCTGGAAGCAGCGCCTGGCCGACGTGCTGGCGCAGATGAAGGCGCAGGCCGCTACGGCCAGCGCCGCGCAGTTGCTGGAGCTGGCCAGCACTGGCCTCGACCTGCCAGCCGCGACCCGCCGCACTTTCGTCAAGCGCGCCCACGCCGACTCCGTATTGCGCACCCTGCGTGCCTTCATGGATTTCGCCCGGCGCCAGGGCGATGCCAAGGCCCAGGCCTTCCTGGAAGAACTGCGCCGGCGCCAGGTGGCGACGCGCGGCAAGCCTGCTGCACGCGGCGGCGCAAGCAAGGCGCTGGCGCTGGCAACCGTGCAGTCGGCAAAGGGAAGGGAATGGCAGCAGGTGCTGCTGCCGTATATGGAGGAAGGCCAGTTCCCGCGCGCCACCCGCAATGGGGATGAATACGCCGAGGAGCGGCGCTACCTGTATGTAGCGATCAGCCGCGCCATCGGCGGCCTGACCCTGTTCGAACCCGCTGCGGCGGAGCGCCGCAGCCGCCTGCTGAATTAATTAATAAAGCGCAGCAGGCCTTTCAGCGAATGCTCGATGGTCTGCGTGCGCACCGCCTGGCGGTCGCCGGAAAACACCAGGCGTTCGGTGTGTACCGTGTCGGCATTGGCCCAGCCAAAACAGACCGTGCCCACCGGCTTGCCTGGCACTGCGCCGGTCGGGCCGGCGATCCCGGTCACCGATATCGCCACATGGGCGTTGCTCGAGCCGAGCGCACCCTGAGCCATGGCGGCTGCCACTTCTTCGCTGACGGAACCGAATTGCGCCATCATGGCGGCCGGTACTTCCAGCATCTCGGTCTTGGACGCGTTCGAATAGCAAACGAAGCCGCAATCGAACCAGCCGGTGGAGCCGGCAATGTCCGTGATCGCCGTCGAGATGCCGCCGCCAGTGCACGATTCCGCGGTTGCCAACAGCAAGCCTTTGTCTTGCAGGGCCTTACCCACCTGGGCGGCCAGTTCGTTGATGTCTGTACTCACTTGTGGCTCCTTTAGCAAACAAAAGCGTTTGAGCCCATTCTAGCGCGCAGCTGCGCAGATTGACCACGCTGCACCGCAATAATGTGGCGTCACGTCTAACTTGCAAGCCTGGGAAGGCTTTTGTGGTGCGATAAACCAATAATTGCGCCGCTCCCGGGTACTCAGCGATAGAATGCCCCAAATCCCCTGTTCGCGAGGCACGGCGGTGAGGACTCTCCAAGCAAGATGTCCCGTATTCTGGGTGGCGCTGCTGTTGGCTGCGCTGTTGCCCCTGCTCGCCCATGCCCAATCGGCCTCCAGCCTGGAGCGCCAGGTCAAAGCGGCCTACCTGTACAAATTTGCCGGTTTCGTGGAATGGCCCGAAGGCAGCTTCGCCCGCCCGGAGTCGCCAATCGTGATCGGCGTCGCCGGCGCCGATCCGCTGTCCGAGCAACTGGAACAAACTGTGGCTGGGCATACCGCCAACGGCCGCGCGCTGCAGGTCAAGCGCGTCAAGCGCGGCGACAGCCTGGCCGGCATCCACATACTGTTCATCCCGGCGCACGACAAAGTACTGGCACAGGAACTGCTGGCGGCCAGCCGCGGCCAGCCGGTGCTGACCGTGACCGATGGCGACGAAACCTTCGGCATGGGCAGCATGATCAATTTCGTCATCGCCGACGAAAGACTGCGCTTTGAAGTCTCCCTGAAACATGCGGCCGTAGCGCGCCTGAAAATCAGCGCGCGCATGCTGTCGGCCGCCCTTCGCGTGCAACAGGTGGCAGGATGATGGCGCGCCGCCGCTCCCTGCCGCAAAAGCTGCTCGGTGTGGTGATGCTGGTCACGCTGGTGGTCCTGCTGGTATCGCTCGGCACCATCATCGCGTATGACCTGCGGGCCTATCACCAGTCCCTGAGTTCCGACATGACCACCCAGGCCGAATTGCTTGGGCATATGAGCGCGCCGGCGCTGACCTTCGACGATCCGCGCCTGGCCAAGGAAAACCTGGCGCTGCTGCGCCTGCGGCCGAAAGTCAATGCCGGGGCTATCTACAATGCGCGCGGCCAGTTGTTTGCCACCTACGTGGCGCCGGGAGTCGATCTCAGTGTGCCCACTGCACCGCAGGCCGATGGTGTGGCGTTCGAGGATGGCAAGATGATGCTGTACCGGCGCATCCGCGATAACGGCGAGTTGCTGGGCACGGTCTACCTGCAGTCTGATTATGAGTTGTTGGGCCGCTTCGGCGACTACGTGATGATCGCGATTATCGCCACCTTCCTGGCGATGGGCATTGCCTACCTCCTGATGCGGCCCCTGAACAAGGTCGTCACGCAGCCGGTGCTGGCGATTGCCGATGTGGCGCGCGAAGTGATGGCAACCGGCGACTATTCGCGCCGCGCGCCGGGTACCAGCAACGACGAGGTGGCCGAACTGGCCGATTCCTTCAACAAGATGCTGAGCGAGATCGAAAGCCGCACGCGCGAACTGGAAACCTCCAGCAGCGAAATTGCGCGCGAAGCGGAACAGCGCAGCAAGGCGCAGCAGGAAGTCATGCGCCTGAACGAGGAACTGGAGCAGCGCGTGCACGAACGCACGCTGCAGCTGGAGCAGGCCAACAGCGAACTGGCGATGGCGATGCAGGAGGCAAAGAGCGCCAACCAGGCCAAGTCGGCCTTCCTGTCTTCCATGAGCCATGAGCTGCGCACGCCGCTCAACGCCATCCTTGGTTTCGCGCAAATCCTGACCTCGGAAAAGCTGCCCTCCACCCTGGTGCAGAAGCGCGAATTCGCCAACCATATCCTGAAGTCCGGGCGCCACCTGCTGACCCTGATTAACGAAATCCTCGACCTGGCCAAGATCGAGTCGGGCGCCGTGGCGCTGTCGCTGGAGCCGGTCGCGCTCACTGAAATCCTGCAGGAATGCGAGAGCATGGTGGCGCCGCTGGCGAGCGCGCGCGGCATCCGCCTGCTGTTCCCCGACAGCTGCGCGGCCAACGTCACGGCCGACCGCACGCGCCTCAAACAGATCCTGCTTAACCTGCTGTCCAATGCCATCAAGTACAACCGTGATGGTGGCGCCGTGGTGGTCGACTGCAGCCCGAGCGGGCCCAACCTGGTGCGGCTCTCGGTGCAGGACACCGGCATGGGACTCAGGCCGGAGCAGGTCAAGCAATTGTTCCAGCCGTTCAACCGCCTGGGCCAGGAAAGCGGCGCGGAAGAGGGCACCGGCATCGGCCTGGTGGTTACCAAGCGCCTGGTGGAGCTGATGGGCGGCACCATTGGCGTGACCAGCAGCCAGGGCGTGGGCAGCATGTTCTGGATCGAACTCGAATCGACCGAGCCGACGCCGTCGCGCATCGACCAGCAAACCGAGCGCCCGGCCCAGCATCATCGCCACGCGGCGGGCGAGCCGGCCACCGTCCTGTACGTGGAAGACAACCCGGCCAACCTCAAGCTGGTGGAAGAGATCATCAGCTTCCGCCCGGACCTGAAACTGATTTCCGCGCCGGACGCCCACCTCGGCATTGAACTGGCGCGCGCCCACCAGCCGGACATCATCCTGATGGACATCAACCTGCCGGGCATGAACGGCATCGATGCCGTCAAGCTGCTGGCTACCGACCCGCGTACCGCGCACATCCCCGTTATCGCCCTGACCGCCAATGCCATGCCGCGCGATGTTGAAAAAGGCCTGGCGGCAGGCTTCTTCCGCTACCTGATCAAGCCGATCAACATCGACGAGTTCACCGAAGCGATCAACAGCACCATGGCCTTCCTGGCTCGCAGGGAGGAGGAAGGGAGTACGTCCAAGTGATCAGTCGCGACGATATCCTGAACGCCAAAGTCCTGATAGTGGACGACCAGCCGGTCAACGTACAGCTGCTGGAATACCTGCTGCAGACCAGCGGCTATGTGAACGTCAGCTCCACCACCGACCCGCGCGTGGTGGCGCCATGGCATGAAGAACACCGCTACGACCTGATCATCCTCGACCTGCATATGCCCGGCATGAGCGGCTTCGACGTGATGGAGGCGTTGAAGCCGCTGGAGCCGGAATACCTGCCGGTGCTGGTGGTGACCGCGCAGCCGGACCAGAAGCTGCCGGCGCTGGATGCCGGCGCGCGCGATTTCATCAGCAAGCCCTTCGACCCGGTCGAGGTGCTCACCCGCATCAACAATATGCTGGAAGTGCGGCTGCTGCACCAGCAGGCGCGCGACTACAACGAGGTGCTGGAGCAGACCGTGCGCGCCCGCACCGCCGACCTGCAGCGCTTCCGCAGCGCGATGGATGCCACGGCCGATGCCATCTTCCTGATCGACACCAGCACGCTGGCCCTGGTGGACGTCAACGAAGGCGCTTGCCGCATGCTGGGCCACCCGCGTGCGCAGCTGCTGTCGCTGGAACCCGGCCGGCTCGGGCTCGGCACCCGCGAAACCCTGTCGGCGCAGGCGGAACGGGCCGGCCAGGCGCTGACAGCCCCGCACCGTGCACCGGAACTGAGTGAAATCGAACTGCTGCGCAGCGACGGCGCCGCCGTTTCCGTGGAGGTCTACTGGCTGCTGCAAAGCGAAGGCGAGTCCGCGCATCGCACCCTGATTTGCGTGGCACGCGACATCACCGAACGCCGCCTGGCAGAAGAGCGCCTGCGCCACATGGCGCACTACGACCGCCTGACCGGCCTGCCCAACCGCACCCTGTTCTTCCAGACCCTGGGCGAATCGATCGAGCTGGCGCAGGACAAGGAATGGCGCATCGTGGTGCTGTTCATTGGCCTGGACCGCTTCCGCAAGGTCAACGACTCGATGGGCGCCGCCATGGGCGACCAGCTGCTGCACGAATTTTCCAACCGCCTGGTGCAATGCGTGCGCCTGCGCGACACGGTGGGCCGCCTGGGCGGCGACGAGTTTGCGCTGATCCTGACCATGACGCGCGACCAGCAGGATGCCGTGCTGGTGGCGAACGAAGTGCGCGAAGCGCTGCGCACGCCTTTCGAGCTGGATGAGCACCAGGCCACGCTGACGGCTTCCATCGGCATTGCCATGTACCCGGACGACGCCAACGATCCCGAAACGCTGGTCAAATACGCCAACACCGCCATGGAGCGCGCCAAGGACGCCGGCGGCGACGGCTACCGCTTCTTCACCGCCGGCATGAATGTGCAGGTGCTGGCGCGCCTCGACCTGGAAATGGCGCTGCGCCGCGCGCTGGACAACAACGAACTGGAGCTGCATTACCAGCCCAAAGTCAACCTGACTACAGGCCGCATCAGCGGGGCGGAAGCGCTGCTGCGCTGGAATCGTCCAGGCTATGGACTGGTCTACCCGGCCGAATTTGTCAGCGTACTGGAAGATACGGGACTGATCGTGCGCGTGGGCAGCTGGATCATTGATGCTGCCTGCCGCCAGATCGCAACCTGGCTGCGCACGCCGGTAGGCGGGGTGCACGTGGCGGTCAACGTGGCCAGCCGCCAGTTCGTCGAGGGCGACCTGGAGAGCGACGTCAGGCAAGCACTGGAGCGGCATAAGGTCCCGGCCGAATTGCTGGAACTTGAATTGACGGAAACGGCCCTGATGTCGAACGCCGAGCGCACTATCCAGGTGCTGACGGTGCTCAAGGAGATCGGCACCAAGGTGGCGATCGACGATTTCGGCACCGGTTACTCCTCGCTGGCCTACCTGCAGCGTTTCCCGATCGACAAGCTGAAGATCGACATCGCCTTCGTACGCGACATTACCACCAATCCCAACGACGCGGCCATCGCGCTGGCCATCATCAGCATGGCGCATAGCCTCAAGCTGCGCGTGATCGCGGAAGGCGTGGAGACGCGGCCGCAACTGGAATACCTGCGCCGCAACCGCTGCGACGAGATCCAGGGTTACTTCTTCAGCCGGCCTTTGGCGGCAGCGGAGATGGGCGCGCTGGCCGAGTCGGGCAAGAGCCTGCCGCCCGACCCGAACGTGGCGGCCGAACCGCCGCAAACCCTGCTGCTGGTGGATGACGATGTCAATGTGCTGTCCTCGCTGCACCGCCTGTTCCGGCGCGACGGCTACCGCATCCTGACCGCAGTGACACCAGCCGAAGGCTTCGACCTGCTGGCGCTCTACCCGGTGCAGGTGATCGTATGCGACCAGCGCATGCCGATCCTGAGCGGCACCGAATTCCTGGCCAAGGTCAAGGAAATGTACCCGGACACCATCCGCATCATCCTGTCCGGCTACACCGGGCTGGAAGCGGTGCTCGACTCGATCAACCGCGGCGCCATCTACCGCTTCTACACCAAGCCGTGGGACGACACCCAGCTGCGCGACAACATCCGCCTCGCCTTCCATCACTACTGGCTGATGCACGGCAGCGGCCGCCGCGCCGGCGAACCCGGCGAAGACCACACCGCCCTCACCGGCTAGAGGATTGAAAGTCGGGGTCAGGTCCGGCAATCGGACATTTGTCCCCGGATTCTTTCAGTTCCTTCGTGTTAGAGTGCCGGCATGCAAAATTGCCCGATGCCGTTATTGAATCGAGACGAGTTCACTACAGCGCTTCACCAGGGCCGTGGCAGTGCTGTCCTGCACGTGCAAGACCATGGCTCAGATGAACTATTTGAGATCATTCTTGATGCCTGCCTGGTAAATCGCGCGTATGACCAGCAATGCGAGGGGCCTCGCGCCAAGTGGCTGTATTCGATGATTGCGCACGATGACAGGATTTGTGCGGCCGTAATCGAAGCGTTCAAAGCCCCCGTGGAAGACCAGGATCTCTTCCAGGTCGCCAACCTGGTAGGCTTGATTGCCGTTAACGGCAGTCGGGCTGCAGCCGAAGCATTGCGTCGCTCATGGGCTGAAAATGACCTCGCTGGAGAACTTGCCATCATTATGCTCGATGGCGTGCCGGCGGCGATTGAAGTGGTGCGCTGCTTGGGCCAACGGCTCATTTCCGATCCCGACGAATATGTCGACGGTCTCGAATTCCTGGTCGAGGATGAAGCGCTGCGCGAACAAGTGCTGCTGGATTTGTCGGCACGCGCGCCGGGTGATATGGCAATTACTGCGTATCTCGCCATGCATCAGGAACAGTCCGACAAACGGGCTGCGGACGAAGCCCTTTCGCCGGAGCAAAAGGAAAAGCGGAGGCTTGAGTACCAGCGGAAGCATCTCGCCGAAAATCCACTGTCGCGCATTGTTGAACTTGCGCAGAGCCAGGACAAAGTATCACCCCATATTTTCCGCCGATTCGGGCGCTGGGCGAGCGACTCCGAACGCCAGAAGATCCTGCAGATCCTTGAGTCCGAGCTTGCGCCGCAGGTCCAAATCAGGCTCTTGCATATATTCGGAAGGGGGGACCTTCGCGCTTGGAACGACACCGTCTGGAACCTGGCGCACAGTCCGGACCAAGAGGTAAGGCTGGCAGCGGTCAAGGCACTGGCGTCGCTCGAGGACACCCGCGTCGGCGAGTTGGCCAGGCGCCGCTTGAGTGAGGAAGACTTCTCCGTTGATCGTAGGGATGAAATAGAACTGCTCAAGAAAAACTTCCTGCCAGGTGATGAGAAAATCATTATCAGTGCGCTGGAACGAGTAAAGACGGATGCCGACGGAATGCATTTCATGGAAATGCCGGCACTTCACGTATGCCAGGAAAATCCCGACGCGCGTCTTGCCGGCATCGCCAGTTTTATCTACCGTACCAACCCTTGCTCCTTATGCCGGAGGGACATCGTTGAATGGATGAAAGACGTAGATTGCCTGCCAGCCTGGATCGCAAACGAAGCTCGTTTCGATGCATCAGAGGAGACTCGGATCTTGCTTGCGGGAGCAAATGCCGGCGGGCTTGAAATGTGAAGAAGATGTCCGATTGCCGGAGCTGACCCCGACTTTCAAAAAAAAAGGCCGCCCACATTGGGGCGGCTGAAACATTCATGGGAGAGAGTGGTATGAATGTGGAGACAGGCAGGATAATAGTCCCCGGTTGTTACCACTTCATGACATATTCAGCGGGGCGGTAGGTTGTAGCTGAAGCTGTAGCGGTGCTGGCCGCCCGTGATGTCGATGCTCATCGTGCCTTGCAGGCCGGTGAGCTCGCCGGTGGCAGAGTCGGGAATCACGCTCACCTTCAACGTCGGCGCGCCTTTGTCCATCAGGCCGAAGTGCTGCAGGAAGAAGGTGCCTTTGCGTCCCTCCAGTGTGGCAGTGACCTGCTCCATGGCGACGTAGCCGGCGGAGCCTTTGACGGCGGTGCCGGCTGCCAGCATTTCGCCCTGGCTGGTGCCGTCGAGGGCGCCATGGAAAGTCTTGCTGATGGATTGCCGGCCCCAGGTCTGGCCTTCGGCTGGTGGCTGGGGCGTCAGTTTGACGTCGAACGTGCCGTCGATTTGCATGGGTTTGTCTCCTGCGTTGGCCGCTGCGGCGGCGAATGCAAATAGTAATGGGATCAGTGATTTCATGCCGGCCATTATGGTAGTCTCCTGCGCCTGATGATTGGAAAAACGCGACAAATCGATACTGAACCGCGCGGCATCCTGGTGCCGCATTTTGCGACGGGTACATTCCGCCACGAACGGCTGGCGCCGTGCGCGCAATTGGCCGGGCTGGTCGAGCATTACTGGTACGTGGGCTGGGATATGCATGGGCAGGCGCCGCAACAGCAGGAGACGCTGCCGCACCCGAATGTGCACCTGGTGATCGAGCACGATCGAGACGGCGTGTATGGCGTGCATACGGCGCGCTACACCAAGCTGCTGGCGGGGCAGGGCTTTGCGTTTGGGATCAAATTCAGGCCGGGCGGCTTCCGGCCTTTGCTTGGCCGCGCCGTTGCCGGGATAGCCGACCAGCGCGTGGCGTTGGCCCAGCTGTTTGGCGCGCAAGGCGATGAGCTGGCGCGGCAAGTGCGCGCGTGCGCGGTAAGTTCGGGGCCGGAAGCGATGGCCGCAGCGGCGCAAGTCTTCCTGCTGTCACGGCTGCCGCCTGCCGATGCCGATGCCGAGGCGGAGCGCGCAGCTGCGTTGGTGGCAGCGATTGCCGCCGATCCTGCACTGCTGGCCGTGGACGTCCTGGCGCAACAGGCCGGCATCAACAAGCGTGCCTTGCAGCGCTTGTTCCAGCAATACGTCGGCGTCGGGCCGAAGTGGGTGATCAAGCGTTACCGCATGCACGAAGCCGTGGCCCAGCTGCAGGCCGGCACTGCGCCGGATCTGGCGCAGCTCGCATTAGGCCTGGGCTACTATGACCAGGCGCATTTCATCAGGGAGTTCACCGCGCTGGTGGGCAAGCCGCCGGGCGAATATCGCCGCGCTATTGCGTGAAGTGGTCGAAGCTGGAAAGCTCCAGCGGGAGCGGCGCGCCGCTGGCATCGGTCCAGCGCAGGCCTGCGGCGTCGTCGATGCGGCCGATGCGGGTGACCGGCGTACCGCATTCGGCGCCGGCGGCGAGGATCGCATCACGCCTTGAGGCGGGAGCAGTGAAGCAGATTTCATAGTCGTCGCCGCCGGCCGCCGTGAAGGCGCGGCGCAGGGCTTGCGGCTGGGTCGCCAGCACCGGTCCGGCCGGCAGTGCGTCGGCATTCAGCGTGGCGCCGACGCGGGACTTTTCGAGGATGTGGCCCAGGTCGCCCACCAATCCGTCCGAAATATCAATGGCGGCATGGGCCAGGCTGCGCTCGGCCAGCATGACGCCCAGCGCCACGCGCGGCGTCGGCGTATGCATGCGCGTGCCGGCTGCTGCCTGCGCCTCGGCCGGCAGCGTGAGTTCGCCGCGATAGCCGGCCAGGGCCAGGCGCGCATCGCCCAGGGTGCCGGATACCCATATGTCATCGCCGGCGCGGGCGGCGCTGCGGCGCAGGGCGCGCCCCGGCGCCACTTCGCCAAACACGGTGATGCAGATATTCAGCGGGCCTTTGGTGGTGTCGCCGCCGATCAGTTCACAGCGATGCAGGTCGGCCAGCGCAAACAGGCCGCGCGAGAAGCCGTCCAGCCAGGCACGCTCGGCGGCCGGCAGGGCCAGGGCCAGCGTGAACGCCACCGGCCGGGCGCCCATGGCGGCCAGGTCGGACAGGTTGACGGCCAGGCTCTTGTGGCCAAGGCGCAGGGCATCTTCGCCGGCAAAGAAATGCCGGCCCTCGACCAGCATGTCGGACGAAATGGCTGTCTGCATCCCCGGTGTCGGGGCCAGCAGGGCGCAATCGTCGCCGATGCCAAGGGCAGCGCGTCCCGCCAGGGGGCGCACGAAGTATTGTTTGATCAGGTCGAATTCGGAAAGCATCCCGCCATTCTAGCGGGCTACCCCGGCTCCGTCCTTATTCGCGCTTGTCGCGCAGGTAAACCCAGGTTCCGCCGGACGCCAGGGCTGCCATGGCAAGCACGGCAACATAGCTGGAATCCTGGGGTGTGAAAAATAAGGCGACGGCAGTCGCAGGGAACAGGACGCCGGACAGACGGGACCAGGAATGCCAGAGTGCATTACGCATGGTATTTTCCTTCCGTTAAGTGCCAGTAAACCCAGTCTATGCAGGAAAATGCCATATGTAAAGTTGCTTTCGCCGAAAATTCCAAGCAAATACGATTTGGCGCAACAAGATTTTAAGGTTTCGTGCCGCAAGTCAGCATTGTCGCCTGCGCGACAGTTTATTAACTTGTTCCACGGAAAAATCTCATCGCCCGGCATGATTCTTGATTGAAAGGCAATGGAAACCGATGAAAATTCGGCATTGGTAAAAATACCTACGTTAGAGCAACCACTCTATCTGCTAGAATCGGAGGCTTTCGGACACAGGATAGAAGGGGCAGTAGAGCATGGATTCGGGATCTGACAAGAAAGAAGAACTTCGTCAACAACTGCGCGCCGCCGCGCTTGAGTACCATGAGTGCCCCAAGCCAGGCAAGATCAGCGTCTCCCCCACCAAGCAACTGACCAACCAGCGCGACCTGGCGCTGGCCTACTCCCCGGGCGTGGCTGCGCCATGCGAAGAAATCGTCATCGACCCGGCCAACTCCTATAAGTACACCGCGCGCGGCAACCTGGTGGCCGTGATCTCCAACGGCACCGCCGTGCTGGGCCTGGGCAATATCGGTCCGCTGGCGTCCAAGCCGGTCATGGAAGGCAAGGGCGTGCTGTTCAAGAAGTTCGCCGGCATCGACGTGTTCGACATCGAGATCAACGAGCAGGATCCGGACAAGCTGGTCGACATCATCGCCTCGCTGGAGCCGACCTTCGGCGGCATCAACCTGGAAGACATCAAGGCCCCCGAGTGCTTCTACATCGAGCGCAAGCTGCGCGAGAAGATGAAGATCCCGGTCTTCCACGACGACCAGCACGGTACCGCCATCATCGTCGGCGCCGCCATCCTGAACGGCCTGAAATACATCGGCAAGGACATCCGGAACGTCAAGCTGGTGGTGTCCGGCGCGGGCGCGGCGGCACTGGCCTGCCTCGACCTGATCGTCGACCTCGGCTTCCCGATCGAAAACATCCTGGTCACCGACCTGGCCGGCGTGGTCTACAAGGGCCGTGCCGAACTGATGGACCCGGACAAGGAGCGCTTCGCGCGCGAAACCCCGCACCGCACCCTGGCCGAATGCATTTCCGGCGCCGACATTTTCCTCGGCTTGTCGGCCGGCGGCGTGCTGAAGCAGGACATGGTCAAGGAGATGGCGCCCAATCCGCTGATCCTGGCGCTGGCCAACCCGAATCCGGAAATCCTGCCGGAAGACGTGAAGGCGGTGCGCGGCGACGCCATCATCTGCACCGGCCGTTCGGACTACCCGAACCAGGTCAACAACGTGCTGTGCTTCCCTTACATCTTCCGCGGCGCACTGGATAGCGGCGCCAGCACCATCACCCGCGAAATGGAAATCGCCGTGGTGCACGCCATTGCCGACCTGGCGCACGCCGAGCAGTCGGACATCGTCGCCACCACCTACGGCATCGCCAACCTGGCCTTCGGCCCGGAATACCTGATCCCGATGCCGTTCGACCCGCGCCTGCTGACCAAGATCGCGCCGGCGGTGGCCAAGGCTGCTGAAGAATCCGGCGTGGCGACGCGCCCGATCAAGGACCTGGAAGCCTACGCCGACAGCCTGCAGCAGTTCGTCTACCGCTCCGGCACCTTCATGAAGCCGGTGTTCTCGGTGGCCAAGAAGGCGCCGCCGGAAATGAAGCGCATCGTCTACGCCGAAGGCGAAGAAGAGCGCATCCTGCGCGCGGTGCAGGTGGTGGTCGATGAAAGGCTGGCACGCCCGATCCTGGTCGGCCGCCCGGCCGTGCTGGATGCGCGCGTGCAGAAGTTCGGCCTGCGCCTGAAGCAGGGCGTCGACTACGACGTGATCAACCCTGACTTCGACGAGCGTTACCGCGAATACTGGCAGGCATACTACGAGCTGACCGCGCGCAAGGGCGTGACGCAGGAATACGCCAAGCTGGAAATGCGCCGCCGCCATTCGCTGATCGGCGCCATGATGATCAAGAAGGGCGATGCCGACGGCATGATCTGCGGCACCTTCGGCACCACCCAGCTGCACCTGCACTACATCGACCAGGTGCTGGGCAAGCGCCCGGGTGCCTGCGTCTACGCGGCGATGAACATCCTGGTGCTGCCTGAGCGCCAGCTGTGCATGGTCGACACCCACGTCAATGAAAACCCGAACGCCAACGAAGTGGCCGCCATCACCATCATGGCGGCGGAAGAAATGAAGCGCTTCGGCCTGGTGCCGCGCGCGGCACTGCTGTCGCATTCGAACTTCGGTTCCTCCAACAGCGAATCGGCGCAGAAGATGCGCGCCGCGCTGGAACTGGTGCGCCAGCGCGCGCCGGAACTGGAAGTGGACGGCGAGATGCACGGCGACACCGCGCTCGACACCAAGTTCCGCCACAAGCTGCTGCCGACCACCACCCTGAAGCAGGACGCCAACCTGCTGGTGATGCCGAATATCGATGCCGCCAATATCGCCTACAACCTGGTCAAGACCGCGGCCGGCAACGGCATCGCGATCGGCCCGATCCTGCTCGGCTGCGCTGCGCCGGTGCACATCCTGACCCCGTCCGCCACCGTGCGCCGCATCGTCAACATGACGGCGCTGTGCGTGGTCGACGCGGTGTCGGAACGCGCATAAGGGAGCACGCTGATGACCGACCTGCTGCTCGCGATCGTGCACCACCTGCTGGCCTTCGGCATCGCCGCCGCCATCACCGCCCAGCTGGTGCTGGTACGGCCGGGCATGCAGCCGCCTGCCGTGCAGCTGGCGGCCAGGTACGACATCGCGCTCGGCATCATGTCGCTGTCGCTGGTGGCAATCGGCTTCCTGCGCGTGTTCTTTGGCGCCAAGGGGGCCGATTTCTACCTGCACAACCACGTGTTCTGGACCAAGGTGGTGCTGTTCGGGGTGATCGGGCTGATGTCGATCAAGCCGACCCGCGCCTTGCTGCGCTGGCGCAAGGCGCAGTCGGCCGATGCCGGCTTCGCCCCGGAAGAAGTCGACATCCGCGCCGTGCGCAAGAGCCTGATGGTCGAAATCCACATATTTGCATTTTTGCCAATCGCCGCCGCTGCCATGGCGCGTGGCTACGGTTACACCTGAAAAAGCTGCTGATTTGCTGGTTCCACACGACATTTCGATACGCCAGTTATAGCTTTTGTAATTTCCACACGGTAAAATTCATTGATGCACTGCTCGTTTCTTGGGCAGCTGCTTTTATTATTGAATAAACTGGAAGGAAAAGTTGTTATGGGGCAGCAATACGCCGTTATTATCGGCGCCGGTCCCGCAGGCCTGACTGCGGCCCTGGAGTTAATCCGGAACACCGACATTCGCCCGATTGTGCTGGAGGCGAGCGAGGAGGTGGGCGGGATTTCCCGTACCGTTTGCCACAACGGCAATCGCATGGACCTGGGCGGCCACCGCTTCTTTTCCAAATCCGACTGGGTCATGAACTGGTGGCAGGAGATCCTGCCGATCGACGCCGCGGCCAATGCTTCGCTCGACCTGACCTACCAGAACAAGAAGACCTCGGTGCAGGTGGCCGGCACTGCGCTGGAGAGCGACGACGACCGCCGCATGCTGGTGCGTTCGCGCCTGTCGCGCATCTTCTTCCTGCGCCGCTTCTTCGATTACCCGATCAAGATGAATGCCTCCACGGCCGCCAAGCTGGGCCTGTGGCGCCTGACCAAGGTCGCAGTGACCTACGGTTGGATCATGCTGTTCCCGCGCCGGCCGGAAAAGAACCTGGAAGACTTCATGATCAACCGCTTCGGCCGCGAGTTGTATGAAACCTTCTTCAAGGACTACACGCACAAGGTGTGGGGCATCCCGTGCGACCAGATCAGCGCCGACTGGGGCGCGCAGCGCATCAAGGGCCTGAACATCAGCAAGGCGCTGTGGCACGCGGTCAAGCAGGTCTTCAAGAGCAAGGGCGGGGTATCGCAGAAGGGCACCGAGACCAGCCTGATCGAACAGTTCCTGTACCCCAAATTCGGTCCCGGCCAGATGTGGCAGGAAGTGGCGCGCATGATCACCGAGGGCGGCGGCGAAATCCGCTACAAGCAGGCGGTGACCGGCGTGGAAACCAAGGATGGCAAGGTAGTGGCCGTGAGCGGCATCGACCGCCAGAGCGGCGAGAACTTCCGCCTGCAGTGCGCGCATGCGGTATCGACCATGCCGGTGCGCGAACTGGTCAAGGGCATGAACGATGTGCCGGCCGAAGTGCGCAAGGTGGCCGACGGCCTGATGTACCGCGACTTCCTGACTGTCGGCCTGCTGGTGCGCAAGTCGGATGTGCTGACCACCGATGGCGCGGCGCTGCCCGACAACTGGATCTACATCCAGGAAAAGGATGTGCGCATCGGCCGCCTGCAGATCTTCAACAACTGGAGCCCGCACCTGGTCAAGGATGAAGGCACCATGTGGATGGGCCTGGAGTACTTCTGCAATGAAGACGACGACCTGTGGCAGATGGACGACCAGGAGCTGATCAAGTTCGGCGCCGCCGAACTGGCCAAGATCGGCATGCTGACCGGCACCAATGTGCTGGACGGTACCGTGGTGCGCGTGCCGAAGGCTTACCCGGCGTACTTCGGCACCTACGACCAGTTCGACGTGGTGCGCCGCTATACCGACACCATCGGCAACCTGTTCCTGGTAGGCCGTAACGGCATGCACCGCTATAACAACCAGGACCACTCGATGCTGACGGCCAAGCTGGCAGCTGAAGCGATCGCTTCCGGCGAAACGTCCAAGGATGCGCTGTGGGACGTTAATATCGACGACGAGTATCACGAAGAGAAGAAAACGGCATGACGCAACAAGCGCACAGCTTGCGGGCGGAACCGGCAGCTCAGCCGCCGGCACCGCCAGCGCGGCTGGCGCCGCCGCTCCAGCTGGCGCGGCGCTGGGGCTGGCGCGAATCCTTGCTGCTGCTGGCGCTGGTGGCCGTCTGGCTGGCAGTCCGTCCGTGGTCCGGCATCTGGCATGACGGACGGCTGTATGCCGCCCAGGCCATGCACCTGTTGTACCCCGAGCAGTTCGAGAACGACCTGTTCTTCATGTTCGGTTCGCAAGACAAATTCACCCTGTTCAGCCCCCTGTACAGTGCGTGCATCCAGGCATTCGGCCTGGACGGCGGTTCGCTGCTGCTGCAGCTCGCCGGCAGCGCCCTGTGGCTGGGCGGCGCCTGCTTCCTCCTGTCAACCTTCCTGCGCGGCCCGATGCTATGGGTGGCATTGGCCTGGCTGTTGCTGCTGCCAACCGATTACGACCCGATCAAGTCTTTCTCGCTGGCCGAGCCCTATTTGACGCCGCGCATCCTTGCCGAGGCGCTGAGCATGCTGGCCCTGGCCTGCCTGCTGCGCGGCAAGCGCCTGTGGCCGGCCTTGTTCATGACACTGTCGCTGGTCATGCATCCCCTGATGACGATCGCGACCTTGCTGTTCTGCGCGCTCTACCTGGTCAGCGGCGGTATCCGCCAAGCCGTGCCACTGCTGGTGGCCGGCGCGATCCTGGCTGTTGCCGGCATTGCGCTGGACCTGTTGCCCTACCAGCGCCTGCTGCAAGCGATGGACGCGGAATGGTATGCCGAGGTGGCCCGCATGTCGGTCATCGTGACCTGGGACGGCTGGCGTTTCGGTGAAATGGCCAGCCGCACCACCGTTGCCTTCAGCCTGGTGCTGATGGCCGCCCGGCTGTCGGCGGGCTGGCGCGCCCGTTTCTATTACTGCGTGGCGCTGGTGGGCGGCCTGGGCCTGCTGGCCAGCTGGCTCGGCACTTCGGTCTTCCATAACCTGCTGCTGTTGCAAATCCAGCCGTGGCGCGCAATGTGGCTGGTGCAGCTGGTCGCCGTGATTGCCATGGGCTGGCTGCTGGCCGCGTTCTGGCACCGTGGCCGGCTATTCCAGTTTTTGCTGGCCACCATCATGCTGGGTGTGTTCGCGCGCGATAGTTTTGGCGGCCTGGTCACCCTGGCGGCCGGGGCTGCCCTGTGCTGGCTGGTCAGCCAGCCGGCGCCCAAGCCGGTCTCCAACCGAACCTACGGTTTGTTATGCTGCCTGCTGCTTGCCATGCTCAGCATCTGGCTGGCGCAGGTGGATGCCCAAGCCACTACGCCGCTTGGCGTGCGCCACTGGAATTACGCCGTCGATGTCGGCAGCGGCATGGGCTGGGGCTTGTCCCTGCTGCGCCTGGGCGGGGGCGCCGTGTTGGGCCTGGCCTTGATGCTCGGCATCTGGCATTGTGCCGGCCGCCGGAAGTTCGCGGGCTGGGCGCTGGCGGCAGGCATGGCGCTGCTGGCGGTGACGGGCGCCGCCTTGCTGCGGCAGGGCTATAGCGCCAACCGGCTGCAGATTTCCGCTGCCGGCGAGCGGGCCGTGCGGGCCGCCTTTGTGCCCTTGATTCCGCGGCAGGCGACTGTGTATTGGGAAAACGAATTGCGCGCCAGCTGGTTTGTACTGCAACGCTCCAGTTATGCCTCGGTGGCGCAGACGTATGGCATGGTCTTCAACCGCGGCAACGCGCTGGAGGGCGCGCGCCGCCTGCACCGCCTCGAGCGCCTGGCTGCGCCTGACGTGGTGCTGGGCAAGAACCGCGAAGATAGCTACCGCATGCTGGCAGACATGAAGCAACCCGGTACCGAGGAACTGGCGTACGCCTGCGCCGACGTGGCGCTGGACTTTGTCGTGCTTACGCAAAAAATGGGCGCGCTGGCGGTGGCGCAGGCCGACGATCCGGCCTTTGACCGCAGCTATTTCCTGTATGACTGCGCGCGCCTGCGCGGCAGCTACGCGTCGCATTGAAAGCATCAACCATGTTAAAGAAACTGTTGGGCGCACCAAGCGCCAGTAGCCTGATCCAGTTCATCCGCTATGTCTTCGTTGGCGGCATGGCGTTTGTCGTCGATTACGGCGCACTGTTCCTGCTGGCCCATTTCGCCGGCTTGCATTACCTGCTGGCGGCCAGCCTGTCCTATTTGCTGGGCATGGTCTGCAATTACCTGATCTCGGTCAATTGGGTGTTCCATTTCCGCCGCGAGGCGCAATGGCAGCGCGAATTCATCATCTTCTTCCTGATCGGCATTGCCGGCCTGATCCTGAACGGCTTTGCCATCAGCCTGCAGGTTGAGTTGCTTGGCATGCCCTATATGGCAGCCAAGCTGGTGGCGGCCGCCGTGATCCTGTTCTTCAATTTCGGCGCCCGCAAGGTGCTGTTGTTCTCGGCGGCAAGGGCGCAGGCCTGATGATCCTGGCGCCGCGTACCTGGGACCGGCGCTTGCTGCCGCTCCTGCTGCTGCTGGCCGCCGCCTGGCTGCTGGCTCATCCCTGGACCGGGCTGTGGCACGATAGCCGGCTGTACGCGGTGCAGGCCATGCGCCGGCTTTCTCCCGAAAATTTCCAGAACGACCTGTACTTCCTGTACGGCTCGCAGGATTCGTTCACCCTGTTCAGCCCCCTGTTTGCGGCCTGCATCGCTGCCCTGGGCCTGCCGGCGGCGGCGCAGCTGTTGTACCTTTTGGGCAGCGTCTTATGGCTGGCGGGGGCGGGCTGGCTGCTGGCGACTTTCCTGCGCGGCTTGCCATTCTGGCTTGGCATGGTGTGCCTGGTCTTGCTGCCCTCGGATTACGGCCCGTTGGTCGGGATTTTCACCTTGGGCGAACCGTTCCCGACGCCGCGCATCTTTGCTGAGGCGCTGAGCATGATAGCGCTGGCCTGCCTGGTGCGCGGCCGCTGGCACTGGGGCCTGCCGGCGCTGGTCCTGGCCTTCCTGCTGCACCCGCTTATGACCGCCGGGGCCGCACTGGCCGGCTTGCTATTCCTGGGCATGGGACGCCCGCGGCTCCTGCTGCTGGGCGCGGCGCTGGGCGCGGCCGGCCTGGCGTTGGGCGTGGCCAGCGGCGTCAGCCCCTTCGACCGCATCGTGCTGGGCATGGACAAGGAATGGCTGGTCCATGTGATCCGGCAGGCGCCCATGGTCACCTGGGACGGTTGGCATGCCGACAAATGGCTGAGCCGCGCGGTGCTGGCATTCAGCCTGGTGCTGGCGGCAGCGTGCCTGTCACAGGGCCGCCAGGCACGCTTCTTCGCATCCCTGGCAGCGGCCGGCGCCATCGGCTTGCTGGCGAGCTGGCTGGGGACGGGATGTTTCCACAACCTGCTGTTGATCCAGGCCCAGCCCTGGCGCGCGCTGTGGCTGCTGCAGCTGGGCGCGGTACCTGCCCTGGCCTGGCTGCTGGCCAGCTACTGGCAGCGCGGCGCAGTATTCCGGCTACTGCTGCTGGCGCTGGTCGTCGCCACGCTGACGCGCAACAGCATCGGCGGCGTGCTTGCCGTGCTGGCGGCGGCAACCCTGTGCTGGCAAGTGCGCAGTGCCGCGCCGTTGGCGTTGTCCGCTGCCACCAGCCGCGCGCTCACGGCACTGCTGCTGGCACTCGGCACTGTCTGGCTGGCGGAAGTGCTGAAGCTGGCCACCGATTCGGGCGCCCTGGCGCCGCAGCTGATCGAGGATAGCGCGGCACGCATCTGGGGCTGGACCCTGTTGGGGACCGGCGTCCTGGCGCTGGCCGGTGCCGCGCTGCTGCTGCTGGTATGGCGCTGCATGGCGTCCGGGCGAGGCGGCGGCTACCTGCTGGCCTGCCTGGCGGCGCTGGCCGGCCTGGCTGGCGCTGCGCTGTGGCGCATCGCCCCGCCGGAATATGCGTATCCGGTCTCGGACCAGGCGCGGCGCGATGCGCGGGCCGTGTTCCAGCCCCTGATTGCGCCCAAGGCCGTGGTGTATTGGGAGAACGATGTGCGCGGCAGCTGGTTCCTGCTGCAGCGCGCGAACTATGTGTCGTCGGTCCAGCTGGCCGGCGCCGCATTCAATCGCGGCACGGCGCTGGAAGGGGCGCGCCGGCTGGCACGCCTGCACCGGCTTGGCATGCGCGATTCCGTGCGCGAGCATGACGCTTCGACCGCCAAACTGCGCATGTCGGAATTGCCGGTGCCGAGCGAGGCCGGGCTGGCCTATGTCTGCGGCGACCCGGCGCTGGACTTCGTGGTGCTGGCATGGCAGCTGGGCGAAGGCGGCATCGCCCGGGTCGAGGACCGCGAATACCGGCGCACCTATTACCTGTACGATTGCGCCCGCCTGCGCGGCGCCAGGTAGAACCGCTTCAGGGTTGCTGTGCCGCGCCCGGGACCGGCCGGGCCGGTTTCAACATGGCCTTGACATCGGGCCGCGTCACGGGGCTGAGGTAATGCCACACAACGGATTCCCCGGTGACATCGGTAAAGTTGGCCTGTTCGTGCAGGTAGCGCGGCCCGGACTGGAAGGCGCGCTCGAATTCCAGCAGGGGCGTGACGCTGCCGATGGCCAGCAGGACAGTGATGGCGCTGCGGCGCAGCGGCTGCGCCGTTTGCCAGGCTTCGATCGTTGCCATCATCAGTATCACCAGGGCGGGAATGCTGGCGCGCATGACCAGGTCATTGGAAGGGCCAAAGTGCACGAAGGGCAGCAGCAATAATTGCAGCAAGGCCAGCAGCAGCAGCGCTGCGCGTTCGCCGCGCGCCGCGACGGCCCACGCCAGCAGGCCCCATTCGAAGGCCGAGAAAATGATGGCGGAATAGACTTGCATCGTCAGGTCGCCGCCGGCGGCCGCGCCGGCCGGCACCGCACCCATGGTCAGGTAGCGGCACACCAGCCAGCCGGCCGGCAGCAAGGCCAGCACCGGCAGGCGCAGGCTTTGCTGCAGCAGCTGGCGCCAGCCCTGGCCGCGCCAGGCACACCAGAGCAGCAGCGGGGCCGCCCCGAGCGCCACCAGCGGTGCCCAGAACACCGTACCGAGCAACAGCAGCGCCGCTGCCAGCACCGACAAGCCGTGCTGGCGGTGGCGCCAGGCCACTGCGGCCAGCAGCCAGCCCGGCAGGCCATGGTTGGGGACCCAGAACAACTGGGTCGTTTGCGACGAATACTGGATTTGGCTGCCATTAATGAATTGCGTGGCCCACCACTCGATATGCGCGCCGAATTGCAGGCTGCTGTGGCTCGAAATCAGCCAGCCCAGGATATCCATGCCGCTGAAAAACACCGCAATCAGCAAGGCGGAGCGCCAGGCGCCGGGCTTGCGCGCCGGGTTGGCGCTTACGACCAAGCCCAGGAACAGTGCCGTGCCCAGCGCCGTCCAGCCCCACAGGGCAAGGCGGGCGCCATGCAGGGAGGAGAGCTTGCCGGCCAGTGCCGGCACCATGTAGTAGCCGGGCGGGCAGCGCAGGATCATCTCGCCGGCAGCGGTGTCGTAGCCCAGCGGCCAGCTGCCGACGACCAGGTCGCGCAGTACCGACATGCGCGTCATCCAGTCGAGGTTGAGGAAGAAGGCGGGCGCCAGGCCGCTCAGGCAGACCCAGGCGGCCGTTACGGCAGCCACGGCCAGCAGTTCGCGCCGCGACAGCCGGACGGCGCGCAGCTGGCGCCCCTGCCAGGCGCGGTACAGGGCCGGCAGCAATGCCAGGCTCAAGGGCAACGCAAAGGGCCAGCGCAACCAGCCGAGCAGGAAGACGAACAGCGGCAGGAGCAGGTAGGCAGCAGCCAGCAGCTCCAGCAGGTCGAATTCGCGCGCCGCCGCCGCGGGCCCGGGCGCGCCGGCGCGCGGGGTGGCGCCGGGATTGGCTGTTGCAGTATCGCCCATCAATCTTCCACAGTCTGAAAATATTTAATATTGCATTAACAATTGCCATGCGTCAAATGTGCCGCACCCCTGTGCTATGCTGGGGCGGCCAATGATCATGCAACCGCCACCGCAGCGCATCGCGCACCAGTTCTTCCGCTACGCGACGGTGGGCCTGGCCGCGTTTGCCATTGATACGCTGGCGCTATACCTGCTGGTCGAAGCCGCCGGCCTGCACTACCTGCTGGCAGCCAGCCTGGCCTACCTGCTGGGAATCCTGTGCCACTATGTGGCCTCGATCCGCTGGGTCTTTGATTTTCGCCGCTTGCCGGACTGGCGCCATGAGTTCGCGGTCTTTGCGCTGGTCGGCGCCGCCGGGCTGGCCCTGAATGCACTGGTGATCGGCCTGCTGGTCGAGCAGGCCGGCCTGGGCTACCTGCCGGCCAAGATGGCGGCCGGCGCCAGCATCGTGCTGTTCAACTTCGGTGCCCGCAAGCTGCTGCTGTTCACCTGATACATCGGCCTTGTAATCACGCCTGCCTTTGCTTAAATGTTTAGGTGTGACCGAAAGTCGAGCATGTTGATCGAACGTGAACTGCCGTTGCAACGGTTGCGGGAAATGGCCAGGCAGGCTGCTGCGGGGCAGGGTGCGACTGCCCTGGTGATCGGCGAAGCGGGGATCGGTAAATCGTCCTTGCTGAAGGAGTTTGCGGCCGGCCTGGGCGCCGGC
The DNA here is from genome assembly GCF_001428585.1 of Duganella sp. Root198D2. Taxonomy (NCBI): domain Bacteria; kingdom Pseudomonadati; phylum Pseudomonadota; class Betaproteobacteria; order Burkholderiales; family Oxalobacteraceae; genus Duganella; species Duganella sp. Root198D2. The sequence goes on from NZ_LMIC01000009.1 coordinate 98,365, forward strand.
TACCAGGTTTTGCAAGGCGGCTGCGAAGACTTGTTCACGCCGCGCGCACTGGGGCCCTTGCGCGACATGGCGCCGCTGCTGGGCGATGGACTGGCTGCTTTGCTCGACGGTGAAGGCAGCGACCGCCTGTTCCCCAGGCTGCTGGCCTGGCTGGCCGGCGCGCGCGCCACCACGGTGCTGCTGGTGGAAGATGTGCACTGGGCCGACCAGGCCACCCTCGACCTGCTGAAATACCTGGCGCGGCGCGTGGCCGGCCTGCGCGTGCTGCTGCTGGCCAGCGTGCGCAGCGACGAGCTGGTGGCCGGCCATGCATTCTGGCGCTGGGTGGGCGACCTGCCGCCATCGAGCACGCAACGCATCGCGCTGTCGGCGCTGTCGCCGCAGGCCGTGGCGCGGCTCGCAACAGGCGCCGGACGCGACGCCGCTGAACTGTATCGCATCACCTCCGGCAATCCCTTCTTTGTCACCGAGCTGCTGGCCGCGGCCGATGCCGGCGGCAGCTTGCCGCTGTCGGTGCGCGACGCGGTCTGGACCCGGGTCGCGCGCCTCGACAGCGCCGAGCGCGGCCTGCTGGACGTGCTGAGTGTGAGCCCGGTGCCCTGCGAAGACTGGCTGCTGGCCGGCGTGCTGGGCGAAGGCGTAGTGGAAGTGTGCGACCGCTGCACGGCACGCGGCTTGCTGCAGGCCACAGCGGCCGGCCACTTCATGTTCCGCCACGAACTGGCGCGGCTGGCCGTGGCCAGCCAGCTTGCACCGGCCCGGCTGCGCGAATTGCACCAGCGCGTCTGCCAGGCGCTGAGCGAGCATGCCCCGGCGCAGCGCCCGGCCGAGCTGGCGCGCCTGGTACACCATGCCGCTGCCGCGCATGACCCGGTCCGTGTGCTGGGCCTGGCGCCGCGCGCGGCGCACGAGGCGGCGCGGCTGGGGGCGCACCGCCAGGCCGCGGCGCACCTGGCGGCAGCGCTGCGCTTTGTCGGCGCCGCGACGCCGGCGCCGGAGGCCGCCCAGCTCTACGAGGAATGGTCGTATGAAGCAGGCCTGGTGTGCATCGATGACGACGTGATCGCAGCGCGCCACAAGGCCATTGCATTGTGGCGCAGCCTGGGGCGCAGCGACAAGGTCGGCTTCAACCTGCGCTGGCTGTCGCGCCTGCACTGGTACCGCGGCGAAGCCGAGCTGGCTGGGCGCTATGGCATGCAAGCCATCGCCACGCTGGAGCAGCTGCCGCACAGCAGCGAACTGGCCATGGCCTACAGCCTGCGCTCGCAGCACGAGATGCTGCAGGACCGGCCGCAAGGCGCGATCGAATGGGGCCAGCGCGCGCTGGCGCTGGCGGCCGAACTGGGCGATGTGGAAACGCGCATCCATGCACTGAACAATGTGGGCACCGTGCGCCTGTTCGGCGGCGACCCGGCCGGCCAGGCCATGCTGGAGGAAAGCCTGGCGCTGGCGCTCAAGCACGGCTACCACGAGCATGCGGCACGCTGCTTCACCAACCTGGGCGAGTGCGCCGTGACCGCCAAGCGTTTCGCCCTGGCCGAGCGGGTGGTGAGCGACGGCATCGCGTTCGACACTGAACACGACCTGGACGCCTGGACCCACTACCTGGTCGGCTGGCAGGCGCAATTGCGCATGGCCCAGGGCCGGCTGGCGGAAGCGGAGACGATCGCGCGCGGCGTGCTGCAGCTGCCGCAGCTGACCCTGATCATGCGCCTGCCGGCCCTGACGGTGCTGGGCCGTACCTGCGCCCGGCTTGGCAAGCCCGAAGGCCTGCGCCACCTGGACCAGGCCTGGCAGGGCGCGCTGGCCACGGGCGAGCCGCAGCGCATCGTGGAAGCGAGCCTGGGCCGCATCGAGAGCGCATGGATCGCCGGCGAGCTGGAAGCCTGCCGCGCCGGCCTGGCCGCGCTGGCGCAATACGATATTGCCGGCGTCAACCTGTGGGACCGCGGCGAAATCGCGCTGTGGCAGCACCGTGCCGGCTTGCCGCCAGAGCTGGATGCGGCGGCGCTGCCGCCGCCGATTGGCGCCGAACTGCGCGGCGACGGCGCAGCTGCCAGCGACCAGTGGCGCGCGCTTGGGCTGCCGTTCGAAGCCGGCCTGGCCCTGCTGGGCGTGCAAGGCGAAGGCGCCGGGCCGGCCGCCCTGCGCGCGCTGGCGCTATTCGAGGAACTGGGGGCGCGGCCGGCTGCGGCGCTGGCGCGCAGCCTGGCCAGCCAGCTGGGCAAGGGCATCGACCTGCCCAAGCTGCGGCGCGGGCCTTACCAGGCGGCGCGCAGCCATCCCGACGGCCTGACGCGGCGCGAGGCGCAAATCCTCGACCTGTTGCTGGCCGGGCAAAGCAATGCCGACATTGCGCGCCGCCTGGTGCGCTCGCCGCGCACGGTGGAACACCATGTCTCGGCCCTGCTGGACAAACTGGGGGCGCACAACCGCTCCGAGCTCATGAGCCGGATCCAGCAAAAAATAGGTGGGGAACAGCGGGAATCTGGGTAGCCTGACGGATGCCGCGGCGCGCGCCGCAGCGTATATTGAAGGCTGGCGTTGGGGAAGAAGAGGGTGGTGCCCGAGGCCGGAATCGAACCGGCACGCCTTGCGGCGGCGGATTTTGAGTCCGCTGCGTCTACCAATTTCACCACTCGGGCCACTTAACGCGACACGCATTATTACCGATTTGCCACCGCGCGGCAACCCTGCAGCAAATATTTAAGCTATGGGGCGCGGTGTCCAAATTAAAAAAAATGAGCGCACGGGCAGCTTTCCAAGCATAACAGCCGGGCGTAGGATGACTGAGTCGAACAGACAAAGCGGCCACCACGGGGCCGCCGCAAGCGCAAGCTTGCTCCCACTGCGCCATGGCTGATGGCTGCGGCGCAGGGCACCAGGTTTGGACAGCCGGCGCAGGTGCACCCCACCCGCCCCGGCCCCGAGCGCTCCCCGGATACGGGCCAGGGCGCCTACGGACAGCGATGCCGCACTGACGGCCAAGCAAGCGAAGAAGACGACAGCAGACAATGCAGCGGCCGTGGCGCATCAAAGCGGTGCGCCACGACGCTTTATCTGAAGGAGCGACGCCATGAAAACCCTGGCAGCGAGTGCGGCAGCATTCGCCTTGTTGTTGAGTGCTTCCGCCCTGGCGGGAGACGAACTGACGGTGCGCGTACCTGCGCCCAGCAGCTATACCATGCAGCGCAGCGAATTCCGCGACTACGCCTACACCTATGACCTGGGCAACGGCAGGACCATCCGCTTCACCCAGTACCGCAAGCATTTCTTCGCCCAGCTGGGAGATGAACCGCAGACCGAGCTGTTCCCGGTCGCGCCCGGGGAGCTGGTGACGGCCGCCGGGACGCGCGTCGCCTTCAATAACGATGGCACGGAAGTCACCATCCGCAACTACGAGAAACTGTCGCTCGCCGACGCGGCCAGCGCGCGCCACATCACGGTGATCGCCTCGCGCTAGCGGGGCTTACGCGGCTTGCTGCAGGGGCGCCGCATCGAGGCGCTCCTCCAGCAGTGCGAAGATGGCATCCTTCGACAGCACATAGCGCTCCATCAGTTCCTCCTTGATGGATTCCATCACCGTGCGGTAGTCGCGCATGGCGGCCAGCGTGGTGCTGTACAACTCGTCCGCCTTGGCTTCCACCTGCAGCAGCGTATGCTCGTCGCCGGTCTCGCCGCGCAACTGGCTGTAATCGAGCTTGGAGCGCGAATACATCGACAGGCGGTTGACCATCATGTTCAGCATCTTGGTGGCTTTCTCGATATCGTTCTGGCTGCCCACCGAAATGCCGCGCGCACCGTAGAACAACTCTTCCGCCGCCACGCCGCCGTACAGCTGCATGACGTCGCGTTCCATTTCTTCCAGCGTGCGCAGCGACATGTCGTCGCCGGCCGACAGCACATAGCCCAGCGCGTTCATCTTCGACACCGCCTCGGTCGAGATCTTCAGCAGGTGCGACTTTTCCTTCACCTCGGCCAGCGGCAGGCCGGCGCGCAGGTAAGGGTCGATCTGCATGAAGAAGTGGCCCAGTTCGTGCAAGGCGATGCGCTCGCGCTGGCGCGTCTTCTCGGCCGTGGTGGCGCGGTCGGTCAGGCCGATGGTGGCGCGCTCGAAGGCGCGGAACATCAGGTCGGTATTGATCACGCACTTTTCCTGGATCGAAATCATGGAGGCGCGGTCGACCACGGTTTCCAGCAGGGCCGGGCTGAGGTTGGCGGTGATCTCGGCCACCTGGTCCAGGTCCATGGCGTTCCAGTCCACCAGGCCATCCTGCTTGCGCTTCAGGAAGGACTCGAGCAGCGCCCGGCGCTCGCCCTTGTTCGGCAGGCGGAAGTTGATCTTCACGCTGAAGCGGCGCAGCATGGCTTCATCCATCGCGCTCGAGGCATCGTCGAAATTGGAGGCGACGATCCAGATCACGCCCTGGCCTTGTTCGCTTTTCACGCCGTCCAGCAGGCCGAGCAGGGTATTCGCGGTATCGTCTTCCCATTTCTTTTCGCCGCGGCCGCGCGGCATGAACAGGGCCTGCGCCTCGTCCAGGAAGATGATGCAGTTGCCGCGTGCGCAAGCCTTCTTGTACAGCGCGTTCAGGGCTTTCGAGCCGCCGCCGACATAACCCGATTCCAGCGCCGAGCCGGAAGCCTGGATCAGCGGGTAGCCCAGGCGCTTGGCCAGGTAGCCGGCCAGCTTGGTCTTGCCGGTGCCGGCCGGGCCCGTCAGCATCACATTGAACGGCTTGTCGATATTGTGCTGCTTGTAGACTTCGCGGTTGCGGATCATGTCTTCCAGGTGCAGCACTTCCTGCTTGATGTCTTCCATGCCGATCAGGTCGTCCATCGAACCCTTGAGCTGGTCCGGCGTGATCACCGACGCGTTCATGCCCATGCCCGGCATGCCCCACTTCAGCACGAACAGCACCAGGCCCACCACGAAGATGTCGAAGGCGTGGCGTTTCAGGAAAGCTTGCACGCTGGCCCACTGGCCGCCGTCGTCCAGCAGCACGCCCTTGTGCGCGGCCAGGAAGTCTTCCTTGGCGATGGCATAAGGGATGTTATTGCGCAGCAGCACTTCACGTTCCAGGCTCTGGTGCGAGGTGCTGGGCACCACCACCACGTGCAGCGTAGCGTCGCCTTTGAACTTGTAGACATAGCGCGGCGAATCGGCCAGCGGGCGGGCGATCAGCAGGTAGTCCAGCTTGTCGCGCTGGGCCACCAGGGCGGTGATTTCACCGATATTCTGCGAACGCAGCACCGGTGCGGCATCCTGCGCCACATCGGCGCGCAGCAGCGCAAATGCCACGGCGGCAGTGGCCAGCAGCACCAGGGTGATGCGTACCAGAGGGTTCTTGAGGGCGAGCTGGAGCTTGTAGATATTGAACATAGGCCTGGAAATCGCTAGGGTTTCTAGTGGGCCTATGGCCGGTGGCATTCTGCCTCGGCTGGCCCCAGTGTTGTTGAAAATGCTGTGCGGCAACATTCCGCATATGGTGACTATAGCGCGTAAACCAAGCGCGCGTTCGCTGCGCTCCAAAAAAACTTTAGTTGCGCAACAGGAATAAATGGCATCTATTTGCTGGCTTGCCACTGTTCGTATTTCTTTTCCAACCTTGTGAACGTGCCGTCCTTGCGCATGCTGTCGAGGGCGCCATTCATGCGCTCGACCATCGCGTCCGGCACGCTCGGGTTGCAGGCCAGGTAGACCTTGACGTGGTGGAAAGTCAGCACCGGCACCAGCTGCTCGGGGGCGGCATACAGGGCCAGCCCGCTGAGGTCGTTGTTGCGCACGCCGACCGCCCACAGGTCGATGCGGTCAAGCAGCAGCTTTTTCGGGTTGGAGGCATTGTCCGGCGCACCGTCCACGTCGAAGCCGCGGGCGCGCAGGAATTCGTCGCGCGCATCGCCGTTATAGGTGCCGATGCGCAGCTTGCGCGCATCGTCCAGGCTGCGCACATGGTAAGTGCGGCCGGCGCGGCCCATCAGTACCCACTGCGCTTCATCGGTCGGGCCGACCCATTTGAACTGTTTTTCCCGTTCCGGGGTGCGCGAGGTGGAGTAGACGCAGGTGTAGGGGTCGCGCTGCGCCATGGTGAAGGCGCGTTTCCAGGGCAGCACGTCAATGCTGTAGGCATAGCCGCTGCGCGCCAGCATCTCGCGGATCTTTTCGCCTTCGCGGCCGACCACCTGCGCGCCCACCTTCATGCTGGCCGGCGGCGAGTGCTCGGACGTGATGATGAGCGGCGGGGCTGCCAGCGCGGCGGCGCTGGTAGCCAGCAACATTGCCAGATACGCTACTGCTGATACCATGCCTACCTCTTTGCTATCGTCCAGTACAGGATAGCAGGGAGGCGGGCCGGCGGACAATCAGTTGGCGTGAACCGTGCGCCGCTTGAACAGGCGGAAACGCTCGCTGCGGTCAGAGGCGCGGCGCCCTTCCCATAGCGGCTCCCACTCGGCACCGGGTTGTTGCTGGTGGGCACGAGATTTGATGCTATCTTGCAACAACATGACGTCGCAGCGGCGCTGCTCGACGCCATTGAACGGCATCTTGCCAAAGTAGGCGAAGGAAGCGCGCTGGGCGGGCGTGACATTCGATTGCACGCAATCGGTGCCGGGCGGCAGCAGCGCGGCCGCTTCGCGCGCCACCGCGGCGTAGCTCTTGCTGTAGTTCACGTGCGGCAGGAACAGGGTCATCAGCAGGATCCAGATCAGGATCAGGCCGCCGGACGACAGCACCACGGCGCGCCACAGCACAGCCGGGCGGCGCGACAGGCGCCAGTGCACCAGCACGAACCAGCCGGCGGTGGCACACAGGCCGACCAGCAGCGACAGCCAGCTGACTTGCGGCGTGAAGCCCGGCAGCAGCTTGAGCACATTATGCGCCGGCTTGGCGGGCCAGCCGGTCAGCTGGGCGTAATAGAAAATCCACAGCACGGCCGCGCACAGGGTCAGCACCATCACGCTGAACCAGTCGATCGCATTGATGGCGCCGCGCTGCATGGTCAGCAGGCCGAACGCGGCCATGATGGCCAGCGGCGGCAGCAGCATCAGCAGGTGGCCCTGCTCGGGCGCCGGGTTGAGCAGCACCAGGATGGTGGCCACGGTGACGAAGGTGGTCGGCACCACGATGTGCAGCAGGTTGCTCTGGCGGCGCCAGGCCCACACGGCCCAGGCGGCAAACGGCCAGGCCGGCCAGAAGAACCAGACGCCGACGCGGAAGAAAGTACGCAAGCCATCGAAGCCGCCCACCGTCAGCTGGGCTTCGTTCCACGCCATCCAGGCGGCCAGCGGCGCCTGCCCGTAAGGGCGCGCCAGCAGGGCCGGCACCGCCCACAGCGCGCTCACGGCGGCGGCTACCGCCACGGCAAAGGCCAGGTCGCGCAGCGAACGGGCAGCCGGCATGGACAGGAAGCGGGTACAGGCAAACAGGGCGCTCACCAGGGCGGCCGGGACCACCCAGCCGCGCGTCAGGGTCAGCAGGCCCAGCGCCAGGCCGGCCAGGGCCGCATTGCGCAGCGACGCCAGCTCCATATAGCGCACGCTGCGATACAGCGTGAGCGCCAGCAGCGATACCTGCAGCGGCTCGGCCGTGGTTTCATGGCTGTGGACCAGCAAGCCCAGGCAGCCCAGGTAGATCAGCACGGCAGCATCGGCCAGGGTGCGGCCGAAATCGTTCGGTTCCGGCTGGCCGCCGAAGGCCAGGCGCAGCGGCTGCGCTTCCGGCCGGCGGCCCAGGTTGAAGGTGGCGTACCAGACCGCCATCACGCCCAGCAGGAACACGCCGAGGGTGGCCACGCGCGCACCCAGTACATCGCCGATGGCCCAGCCGAACAGCTTGATGGCCAGCGCGCCCAGCCAGAACGCCAGCGGACCCTCGCCGGTCACCGACAGGCCGGCGATGTTGGGCCACAGCCAATCCTGCCAGCTGCCGTGCGCCATGGTCCACATCACCCCGAAGCTGGCCGCATCATCGTTTTTCCACGGCTCGCGCCCAATCAGCCCCGGCAGGATGTACAGCAGGCCCAGGGCAAAAAACGCCCAGCGGGGCAGGGTACGGGTGGCGGCAGCGGGCAGACGGACTGGCTTCATCGGTCAGGGTTATTCTTTGGAAAGCTGGAGTATGACGGGTAAAAAGAAAAAAGGCAGCCGCGGCTGCCTTTTTTTTCGCTGCGACGGGGATCAGCCGTTTGCAACTGCGGTCTTGGAACCGACTTTGCCGAACTTCTGGCGGAATTTTTCCACGCGACCGGCGGTGTCGACGATCTTGTGCTGGCCGGTGAAGAACGGGTGCGATTCGGAGGAAACCTCGATCTTCACCAGTGGGTACTCTTTACCTTCGTGGGTCGCGGTGTCGCGGGTCTGGATGGTCGAGCGGGTGATGAACTTGAAGTCGCACGACAGGTCGTGGAACAGGACTTCGCGGTAATCTGGATGGATATCAGCTTTCATGCTTTTCTCTCAATGTTGGTAGCCAAACAGCACTTCGTCGGTCATTCCTGCCTCTCGACCCGATTGCCGCTCACTTGCCTGGGTTTAAATGAACCGCGGATTATAGCGCGGATTCGGGGTCAGGTCTAACAATCCGCCATTTTCGCTGCGCGAAAATATCGGATTGTCGAGACCTGACCCCTCGGCAGACTTAGCCGCCGCGGCGCATCATCTCGAAGAACTCACCGTTGTTCTTGGTGGCGCGCATCTTGTCGAGGATGAACTCCATCGCTTCGATCTCGTCCATCGAGTACAGCAGCTTGCGCAGGATCCAGATCTTCTGCAACTGGTCGGCCTTGATCAGCAGTTCTTCGCGGCGGGTGCCGGACTTGTTCAGGTTGATCGACGGGTAGACGCGCTTCTCGGCCAGGCGGCGCTCCAGGTGCACCTCCATATTGCCGGTACCCTTGAATTCTTCGTAAATCACATCGTCCATGCGCGAACCGGTTTCGATCAGCGCGGTAGCGACGATGGTCAGCGAGCCGCCTTCTTCCACGTTACGCGCGGCGCCGAAGAAGCGCTTCGGACGCTGCAGCGCGTTGGCATCGACACCACCGGTCAGCACCTTGCCCGAGGCCGGGATCACGGTGTTGTAGGCGCGCGCCAGGCGGGTGATCGAGTCCAGCAGGATCACCACGTCTTTTTTCATCTCGACCAGGCGCTTGGCTTTTTCCAGCACCATCTCGGCAACCTGCACGTGGCGCGTGGCCGGTTCGTCGAAGGTCGAGGCCACCACTTCGCCGCGCACCGAACGCTGCATCTCGGTCACTTCCTCTGGACGTTCGTCGATCAGCAGCACGATCAGGGTCACGTCCGGGTGGTTGGTGGTGATGGCGTGCGCGATATGCTGCAGCATCACGGACTTGCCGGACTTCGGCGATGCCACCAGCAGGCCGCGCTGGCCTTTGCCGATCGGCGCCACCAGGTCGATGATGCGGCCGGTGATGTTCTCGGTGCCGGCCATGTCGCGCTCCAGGCGCAGCGGTACGGTCGGGTGCAGCGGCGTCAGGTTCTCAAACAGGATGCGGTGCTTGGACGCTTCCGGCGATTCGCCGTTGACCTTGTCCACCTTCACCAGGGCGAAATAACGCTCGCCATCCTTCGGGGTACGCACCTCGCCCTCGATCGAATCGCCGGTGTGCAGGTTGAAGCGGCGGATCTGCGACGGGGAAATATAAATATCGTCGGTCGACGCCATGTACGAGGCGTCTGGCGAGCGCAGGAAGCCAAAGCCGTCAGGCAGGACTTCCAGGGCGCCGTCGCCGAAAATCTGTTCGCCGGCCTTGGCGCGTTTTTTCAGGATCGCGAACATCAGTTCCTGCTTGCGCAGGCGGGCCGCATTATCGATATCGAGGCTGATGGCCATTTCCAGCAGAGCTGAAACGTGCATAGCCTTAAGTTCAGAAAGGTGCATAGCTGTTTGAGTGTCCCGTGACGGGAAAGTAAGGGTAGGGGAGGGAACTACGTGGTCTATAAGTATTAAGGGAAAGGTTTTTGGGCACTTTCCCCGCCAATCAGGCGGGCTGCGGGCGCAGCACCGCCTATATTACATCAAATATTGCTGTCGATGAAAGAGGTCAGTTGACCTTTTGCCATCGCGCCGACTTTTTGTGCGGCTGGCACGCCATTTTTGAACAGGATCAGGGTCGGGATGCCACGGATGCCGAACTTGCCTGGCACGGCCTGGTTGCTGTCCACGTCCAGCTTGGCGATGGTCAGCTTGCCGTCGTATTCCTTGGCCACTTCTTCCAGGATCGGGGCGATGCTCTTGCAAGGACCGCACCATTCGGCCCAGAAGTCCACCAGCACGGGGCGGTCGGACTTCAGCACGTCGGTGTCGAAGGATGCATCGGTAATGTGTTTGATCAGGTCGCTCATGTTTTTCCTTAATTGGTCGTTCGCCCGGGAAGATCCCTTGCTGTTATCGCCCATCTGGCGACGAACTGCGCTAATTCAATACTGGGAAGTCAAGCGGGAATCAGGGCGGGAATGGCCCAAATAATAACCGATTTTCCCGGCCCGTGTACGCTGCTTGAAAGGCGAAAGTCGGGGTCAGGTCCGGCAATCGGACATTCGCGCAACGCGAATGTCCGATTGCCGGACCTGACCCCGACTTTCATCCTGCACGGCGGGCGGCGGCTTGGGTCAGCAGCTCGCCGAGGGCGGATGGGGTGGCGGGTTTGGCCAGGGTGCCAAGCAGGGAGAGGCCGTGGGCGCGCGCCAGCGTTTCGGCGGCCTGGCGGATGCCGGCGTCCATGCCGGAGAGCAGGGCGACCGCGCCGCCGAAGTGGCTGTCGGCGGCCTTGCGCAGGAATTCGATGCCGTCCATCTCGGGCATCGAGAGGTCGCATACCAGGAGGTCGGGCCGGTATTGCGGCAACGCCAGCAGGGCCTGGCGGGCGTCGCTTTCGCTGCGGACATTGAGCTGGCCAAGGTCTTCCAGCATGTCGGCCAACATGCTCAGCATGAAGGGGTCGTCGTCGACCAGCAGGATGCGCAGCGGGGTGGTGGGGGTGTCAGTCATCGTCGGCGAAAGTTGTATTGGTCATGATGTGCTCGCTTACCGCGTGCAGCAGCGGCCACAGGCGCTCGAGCACGGCGCGCGCGGCTGCCGCATCGGCGTCCGGTGCCAGTTGTTCCATCTGCAGGCACAGCTCGGCCATGCCGAGCGCGCCGACCGCCCGCGCGCTGCTCTTGATGCGGTGGCCCAGCTCGCGCAGTTTCTGCAGCTCGCCGGCGGCCAGCGCAGCTTCCATTTCGGCCAGGCCGGCTTCGGTGGTCTGCAGGAACTTGAAGGCGAACTTGCGGATCTTTTGCGGCTGGTAGCCCAGCAGCTGGGCCAGCACCGACAGGTCGATGATGGCCGGGTCGCCGGCCAGCGTGGGGCGGAAGGCGGCGCGCCCGGCGCCGCGCGGCAGGGCGGCCTCGTTGGCGGCGGCGCCCGCTTCGCGCTCGGGCAGCCAGCTGGCGATCTTCTGGTACATCAGGGCCGGCTGGATCGGCTTGGCGATGAAATCGTCCATGCCGGCCTGCAGGCAGCGCTCGCGGTCGTCCTTGGTGGCGGTGGCGGTCATGGCCAGCACGCGGGTGGCGGCCAGCGCCGGGTCGGCGCGGATGCGGCGCGTCGCTTCCAGCCCGTCCATCAGCGGCATTTGCACGTCCATCAGCACGCAGTCGAATTCGGCCTGGTGCAGCAGGTCGAGCGCTTCGGCGCCGTTATTGGCCAGGCACACCGAGGAGCCGGCTTCCTCCAGCATTTCCAGCGCGATCTGCTGGTTGAAGGTGTTGTCTTCGACCAGCAGGATGCGCGCGTCTTTCAGGGCCTGCATGGCGGCCGTGCTGCGCGCGCTGTCGAGCAGGGCGGCGGCGGCGGCGTTGACCTCGTTGATCACGTCCGGCAGGCCGCGCGGCGAGACGCCGAGGCGGGCGGTGAACCAGAAGGTGGAGCCGGCGCCGGGCGCGCTTTGCACCCCCACTTCGCCGCCCATCAGCTGCGCCAGCTGTTTGCAGATCGCCAGGCCCAGGCCGGTGCCGCCGTATTCGCGCGTGATGGCGCTGTCGGCTTGCTGGAAGGCCTGGAACAATTTGCCCTGCTCGGCCTCGGACAGGCCGATGCCGTGGTCGCGCACTGCAAAGCGCAGCAGGCAGGCGATGTCGTCGGCCAGCAGCTGGCGCACGCTGACGTCGATGCTGCCCTGTTCGGAAAACTTGATCGCGTTGTTGACGTAGTTGATCAGGACCTGGCCCAGGCGCAGCGGGTCGCCGCGCAGCACCGGCGGCAGCGCCGGGTCGATGTCGAAGGTCAGGCGCAGGCCGCGGCTGGCCGCTTTCGGCGCCACCACCGTGGTCAGGGTCTGGATCACATGGTCGAGCGAGAAGTCGACGTCTTCGATCTCCAGCTTGCCCGCTTCGATCTTCGAGATGTCGAGGATGTCGTCGATGATGCGCAGCAGGTGCTCGCCGGCGAAACGGATCTTTTCCAGGTAGTCGCGCTGGCGCGGTGCCAGCTCGGTCTTCAGCGCCAGGTAGGCCATGCCGATCACGCCATTCATCGGGGTGCGGATTTCGTGGCTCATCTTGGCCAGGAACTGGCCCTTGGCGGCGCTCGCCTCCTCGGCCTGCTGGCGCGCCTCTTCCAGCTGCGCGGTGCGCTGCGCCACCCGTTCTTCCAGGTGTTCATTGAGTTCGCGCAGGGCGCGCTCGTTGGCCTTGCTGTCGGAGATGTCGATCGCCATGCCGATCAGGTAGGCCGGCGCGCCGTGGGCGTCGTACACCGGTTTCTTGAAGGTGCGCAGCTGGCGCGACTGGCCCAGCACCGGGTTCCAGATGGTTTCCTCGAAGTCGATCAGGGCGCGCCCGGCAAACGCTTCCAGGTCGCGCGCGCGGAAGGCGGCCGCTTCCTCCGGCGCGTGGAAGGCGTTGTAGTCGCCGTTGTTCAATTCGTCGAAGGTGTAGCCGAACTGCTGCTCGCAGGCGCGGTTCATCAGCAGCATGCGGCTGTCCTGGTCCTTGATGAACAGGCCGATCGGCATCATCTGGATGATTTCCTGCAGCCGCTGCTCGCCCTGGCGCAAGGCGTCTTCGCTGCGCTTCCTGTAGGTGATGTCGGTCAGGCTGGCCACCAGCATGCTGCCCGGGCCGTGCTCGTCGCGCAGCGGCTCGACGTTGACCGACAGCCAGCAGGTGTCGGCGCCGGCACTGGCGCCGGCGGCGACCGGCACCCCCATCACCACGTCGCGCACCGGCTGGCCGCTGGCCAGGGCCTGGGCCACCGGGTGCTCGGGCGCGGAAAAGCGGCGCCCGTCTTCGTGCACGCCGTCCCACTGGCCGGCGCCGCGCGCGGCGGCGCGCCCCAGCATGCGGCTGGCGGCGGCATTGCATTCGACGATATTGCCGGCCGCGTCGAATACCAGCAGGCCGTTGGTGACGGCGTTGAAGACGGACGCCAGGCGCTGGCTGGAGTGGCGCAGCGCCAGTTCGGCCAGGCGCCGGTCCGTGATATCGGTCACCATGGTCAGGGTGCCGGCATAGCTGCCGTTGTCGGCATTGACGGTGGTGGTGGAGAGCAGGGCCCACAGCGAAGAGCCGTCCTGGCGGTAGAAGCGCCCTTCGGCCGGCTCGGGCGGCATGGCCGGCGCGCCGCCTTGCCGGCGCTGGGCCTGCAGGGCCGGGCAGTCGGGGTCCATGAAATCGGCCATCGGGCGCCCCAGCATGTGTTCGACCTCGTAGCCGAGCATGCGCGCCATGGTGGGGTTGACGAAGCTGGTGCAGTCGGCGGCGTCGCACATCCAGATGCCTTCGGCCGCGGTCTGCACGATCAGGCGGTAGCGTTCGGACGAGGCTTGCAGCGCTTCTTCGGCCCTCTGGCGCTGGGTCATGTCGCGCAGTGACACCACCACCAGGCCCTGGCCGGCCAGCTGGATCGGCGCCAGGTGCACCATGGCCGGGAAGTGGCCGCCGTCCAGGCGGCGCGCGGTGAGCACCCGGCCCGGCATGCGCGGGCGGGCGAACAGTTCGCGCGGGCGGCCCGGGGTGTCGCGCATCACGTCCGGGATCAGCAGTTCCATCGAGGCGCCGGCCAGCTTGCCCGTTTCGGCGGCAAACACCACCTCGGCGGTGTCGTTGGCCTGGCGCACCCGCCCGCCGCGGTCGGCCACCAGCAGGGCGCCGGGCAGGGCGTCCAGCATGGCGGCCATGCGCGCCAGTTCGGCGGCGCTGCGGTCGGAGATATCGCCCAGGGTGCCCGACATGCGCAAGGGGCGGCCGGCGGCGTCGCGCGCCAGCACCATGCCGCGCGCCAGCACCCAGCTCCAGCTGCCGTCGCGGCAGGCCATGCGGAATTCCAGGGTGAACGGGGTGCGCCCCACTTCCGGCTGGTCCAGCGCGGCAATCTCGTCGGCGATGCGGGCGCGGTCGTTCGGGTGCACCAGCTGCAGCCACTGTTCGACGTTGGCCGGGCGCAGCTCGCCCGGCGCGTAGCCGAGGATTTCGCAGTAGCGCGGCGACAGGTGCAGGGCCGGGCGCTGCGGCTGCCAGTCCCAGGAGCCTTCGCCGGCGCCTTCCAGCGCGAAGCTGGCAATGCGCTCGGCGTCGCCGACCCGCACTTCGGCGCCGCGCAGGGCGCGCGACACGCGCAGCAGGCGCCACAGGGCGGCGCCGGCCAGCAGGGCCAGCACCACCCCCAGCACATAGTGCCAGGTCGGGGTGGCGGGGGCTTCGTGGTACAGGAAACCGTCCAGCTGGAAGTCGGCCGGCAGCAGGCCGGCGGCGGCATAGCTGTCGGCAATGCCCTGCCAGCGCAGCGGGTTGCTGTAGCCCAGTTCGATCAGGTGCTGCTCCAGCAGCGGCGCCACCTGGGCCGCTTCCCACAGCAGCTCTTCGCGCGGCTTGCGTTCGGGGTAGCGGGCACGGATCAGGTCGACGATCTCGTTGGGATGCTGCAGCGCGTAGCGCCAGCCTTTCAGCGTGGCTTCGCGCAGGGCGCGCGCGCGCGCCGGGTGTTCCCGCAGTTCGCTCTCGGTGGTATACAGGTTGTCGCCGTAAAAGTCGATGCCGGCACTGCGCGGCGCCAGGATCTCGTAGCGCAGGCCGGCCCGCTCCAGCGCGTAGGGGGTGGAACCGAGGTAGCCGGACATGGCGTCGATGCGGCCGGCCTGCATGTCTTCCGCGTCGCGCGCCGCGGGCACGATATTCAGTTGCGCCAGCGGCACCTTCTCATGCTGCAGGTAGACCCGCAGTTCCTCCGTGTTGGGGCCGAGCGCGACGCGCGCGCCGGGCCAGGACCGGCGTTTGCCCTGCTCGTCGAGCCGCACGGCCAGCAGCAGGGGCGAATGCTGGAACACCGAGGCCAGCACCACCACCGGGGCGCCGGCCGCACGGCGCAGCAGCAGCGCGGAATTGCCGACGCCGTACTGGGCGCTGCCGTCGAGCACGGCTTGCAGCGGCTCCTGTCCCGGCTGGGCTTCGCGCAGCGTCACCTCCAGCCCGGCGTCGCGGTAATAGCCCTTGGCCTGGGCCGCGTAATAGCCGGCAAACGCAAACTGGTGCTGCCATTTGAGCTGGACGGTGACGGCTTCGGCGGCGGCGCTGCCGGGCAGCATGGGCAGGGCGGCGATGGCCAGTACCAGCGCGCACAGGCGGCGCGCGCGGCGCTGCGCGCGGGCGGGAACAGGCGGGGCGGCTTTCTGGCTCAGTGGCGACAAGGCTTCCCTTTCTGGCCAGCGCGGGGGCGCTGGCGTGCGGTCAACTATAGCATTGCTCAGGCGGGGACGCTGCCGCCAAATTGGTAGCGATGGCCCGGATGCCACATGGTGGCCAGCGAGGCGACGCGCCCGGCCGACTGGGTCTGGCGCCGCAGCACCAGGCAGGGCTGGCGCGCATCCATCGCCAGCATCTCGGCAATCTCGCGCGGCGGCACCAGGGCTTCTATGCTGTAAGTGGCGGCCTGCAGCGGCGCCGCCCGCACCAGGTATTCGTTGGGCGTGGTATGGGTAAAGTCCTGCGCCATATAGTCCGGCGCGCAGAGCGGGTTGACCCAG
This sequence comes from Duganella sp. Root198D2, assembly GCF_001428585.1. Lineage (NCBI taxonomy): Bacteria > Pseudomonadati > Pseudomonadota > Betaproteobacteria > Burkholderiales > Oxalobacteraceae > Duganella > Duganella sp. Root198D2. The sequence continues at coordinate 114,390 of NZ_LMIC01000009.1, forward strand.
CGGTCTTCCACCTGGATCGGTACCCCGTTTTCAAAGTGCACGATGACGGAATGATAAAGCTCGTGGCCGGGCGGCAAATCGAACGCTTTGCCCAGCAAGTCGCCGGCCTTGCCGCGCTCGAGCAGCTGCAGCGTGCTGCGGTGGGCGTGGCCGCGCGCCCGCACCTCGTCGGCAATGCTCTTGATTTCCAGCAGGGTGGCCTGGACTTTCTGCGGCGCGACATAGGTGCCTGCGCCCTGGCGGCGCGTCAGCACGCCCTCCGCGGTCAGCTCGCGCACGGCGCGGTTGACGGTCATGCGCGAGACGCCGAACTGCTTGACCAGCGCCTGCTCGGAAGGAATGACCTCGCCTTCCTTCCAGGCGCCGGCGGCAATCTGCGCCAGCAGGAAGTCCTTGATACGTTGAAAGATGGGGGTGTCGTGTTGTTGGTGTTCTTCCAAGCCGTCCTCCGGATGAGTGCGCCGATTGTAGCATCCGGGAATTCAATAGCAAGCGGCGGAGTGCCCCCGGCCGGCGCCCTGCCTACCATGGTGGCATACTAGCGACTGGAGCTTGCAATGAACCCGATGAAGCCTTACCTGACCGACAATGAACGCTGGGCCGCCGTGCGGGCGCGCGACAGCGCGGCCGACGGCCAGTTCTTTTATTCCGTGCGCACCACCGGCGTGTTCTGCCGCCCTTCCTGCGGCGCGCGGCCGGCCCTGCGCGAGAATGTGGCCTTCCACGCCTCCATCGCAGCGGCCGAGGCGGCCGGTTTTCGTCCCTGCAAGCGCTGCAAGCCGGACCAGCCGCCGCTGGCCGAGCGCCATGCGGCCATGGTGGCCGAGGTGTGCCGCCTGATCGATGCTGCCGAAGTGGCGCCCGACCTCGATGCGCTGGCCGCCGCCGGCGGCATGAGCCGCTTCCACTTCCATCGCGTGTTCAAGGCGCAAACCGGGCTGACGCCGAAAGCTTATGCGGCGGCGGCGCGCGCGCGGCGCATGCAGCAGGGCCTGGCCGACGAGGCCAGCGTGACCGATGCCATTTACGCCGCCGGCTTCAATTCCAGCGGACGCTTTTATGCCGCCACGCCGGGTGCGCTGGGTATGACGCCGTCGGCCTGGCGCGCCGGCGGACTGGGGGCGGTGATCCGCTTTGCTATTGCCCAATGCTCGCTGGGGGCGATCCTGGTGGCCAGCACCGAGCGCGGGATTTGCTGCATCCTGCTGGGTGACGACCCGCAGGCGCTGGCGCATGACTTGCAGGACCGCTTCCCGCAGGCCGAGTTGCGCGGGGCTGAAACCGATTACGAACAGGTGGTGGCGCGCGTGATCGCCTTCGTCGAGGCGCCGCAGATCGGACTTGAATTGCCCCTCGATGTGCGCGGCACGGCCTTCCAGCAGCGCGTCTGGCAAGCCCTGCGCGAGATTCCGGCGGGCCAGACGGTCAGCTATGCGGAACTGGCGGAGCGGGTGGGGGCGCCCAACGGCGCGCGGGCGGTGGCTGGCGCTTGCGCTGCCAATGCGATTGCGGTGGCGATTCCTTGCCACCGGGTGGTGCGCAACGACGGCTCTATCTCGGGCTATCGCTGGGGCGTGGAGCGCAAGGCGGCCTTGCTGGAACGGGAGGCGGAAGCGGCGACCGAGGCGGCGGCATGATGGGCGACCTGTTCGCGCCGCCGCTGGCTGCGGCGGCCGGCTCGCGCGCGGCGTTTGATTGGCCGCGCATTGCTTCCGACCTCGATGAATTCGGCTGTGCGCTGGTGCGCGGTGTTTTGTCGCCTGCGCAGTGCGCGGGGCTGGCAGCGGGCTATGGCCAGCCGGAACTCTATCGCAGCCGGGTCGTCATGCAGCGGCATGGTTTCGGCAAGGGCGAATACCAGTATTTTCGCTATCCCTTGCCGGATCTGGTCGCGGAATTGCGCTCGGCTATGTATCCGCCGCTGGCGTCGATCGCCAATCGCTGGTATGCGGCCATGGGGCTGGAGGCGCGCTTTCCGCCGCAGCATGCGGATTTTATCGCGCGCTGCCATGCGGCCGGGCAGGCGCGGCCGACGCCTTTGCTGCTGCAATATGGGGCGGGCGATTACAACTGCCTGCACCAGGACCTGTATGGCGAACATGTCTTCCCCCTGCAGGCGGCTTTCCTGTTGTCGCAGCCTGGACGGGATTTCCAGGGCGGCGAATTCGTGCTCACCGAGCAGCGCCCGCGCATGCAGTCGCGCGTGGAAGTCGTGCCTTTGCAGCAGGGCGATTGCGTGATCTTTCCCGTTTTCCATCGGCCGGTGGCGGGCACGCGCGGCATTTACCGCGTCACCATGCGCCATGGCGTCAGCCGCCTGCAAGGCGGCCATCGCCATACCCTTGGCGTCATTTTCCACGACGCTGATTAGGACCCGGTGGGCGAGGGGTTTTGCTTCAGGGGGCTTACAGAAACCCTCTGAAAGTTGCTCTGAAATCCTCTGAAACGCTCTGAAATCCTCTGAACTTTAAGTTCGCTGGTTTGTCCAATCTTTATGCGAACCAGAGGAGGTCATCATGAGCCGCAAACTTGTGTCGGTGCAGATTCCGAGTGCGCTATTCCTTGAGCTGGCGAGTTACCTGCAGGAATTCGGCGACGAGCGCGATCCAGCAGAGGTCGTCGAGGCAGCACTCGCCTCATGGCTGTGCGTCGCGCGGGGCCAGATGCCGGAGGCCGAAGTGCGACGCTATCAGTGGAAGCGCTTGTTCCTGCCAGAAAGCACGGAGCTCAAGATGAGCTATCGCGGCACTAATGCATTCGCCGAGGTTGTTGGCGACTCCCTTGTCTATCAGGGACAGCTAACGACGCCAAATCAATTTGTGGCCGAAGTTGCCGGTACCGCACGCAATGCGTGGGAAGTCTTGTGGTTGCGGCTGCCAGGCCAGCGCTACTGGAAGAACGCAAGGTTTATTCGGAATGAAATTCTGCGCGGGCCGTATCCAGCACCATTGCCGGAGTTCCGGGCACACGATACCACTGCTTCGCCAGCGGTCATGGCACACAGCCTGCGCAATGCATTGGTCCTGATTGAGAAGGCATCGACGCGCCGGCATGGCAAGATGGAGCGGCGCACCGATGTTCTCCCTGACGACTAAGCGTTTCAGAGCATTTCAGAGCGTTTCAGAGGATTTCAGAGCAACTTTCAGAGGGTTTGTGTGAGGCCCCCGGAGCGAACCCCCTTCCCGACTGCTGCTCAAGGCAGTTCCCCGGAGGAATATGGATCGATGGAATACGGATGATGCTCATCGAGGAAGCCCGGCTGCGCCCGCACGCGCTCGATCCAGGCGCTAACGTGAGGGAACTCGCGCAAGGGCAAGCCCGCCTCGTCTGCGCGATGCGTATAGGCAAACAGCGAAATATCGGCAATGGTGTAGGCATCGCCAGCGATAAATGGCCGCGCCGCCAGCTCCCGTTCCAGGATCTGCAGCGCGCGCAAGCCGCCCGCGCGCCGCATCTCGACCAGCGCCGCCGGCCGGCGCGCCAGCTTGCCCGTCAGGGTCCAATGCCGCAGCGAAGCGATGTTCATCACATAGTCCTGCTCAAACGACATCCACTGCTGCACTTTGGCCGCGCCAAACGCGTCGCCAGGCAAATACGGCGTGCCGGAAGCGAGATAGGTAAGGATGGCATTCGACTCCGCCAGCACGCGGCCATCATCGAGGCGCAAAGCCGGTACTGCGCCGCTGGGATTGAGCGCAAGGTAGGACGGATCCTGGCCGGCTCCTTCAAAGATGCTGATTATCTTGGTGCGGTAAGGCAGGCCGAGATGCGACAGCAGCAAGCGGACTTTGTAAGCGTTTTGGGAAGGCAGGTAATCGTAAAGCGTCAGCATGGCGGAACTCCAACAGGGAAAACCGTATTGGACCAGCAGCCGGTTCCCGCCACACCCCGGATCTTGCTCTTTAATGTACTTCGCTCACGCGCATCTTGACGATGAAATCCTTGCCCGCATCGGATACCTTGAATTTGCCGATGCCATTGTCCGCCACTTCCAGCGTGAAGTTGCTCAGGTCCTTGCCGCCGTGGCTGACATTGGCCTTGACCTGGATCGCGCTACCCGCTGGCACTACGACAAAGTTCGTGCGCCACTGGTCGGCGCCTTCGCCGATGGCCACGCCGCTCTTTTCACCTTCCTTCACCAGCAGCTGCGGGCTGCTGCCGTCCATCTCAAGAAAGACGTTGTAATGCCTGGGTGCCGCAGGTTCAGCGTGGGCCGCCAGGGTGGCCAGGCCGCAGCTCGCCGCGAGCATAGTTGCCAGCAGCTTGCCGCCCAGGCGGCGGGCGGGGGATACGGACGATTTCAATTGCATGATTCTCTCCTTCAGTGGGTGGACGGCCTGCCATTGGCAAGCCAGGGGAAGCGCCTGCGCCGCGAGCTGGGTTTTCAGCATGGCTTTGGCGTAGGTGCCCGCCTGCCCGTGCCGGCGCAGGACTGCTTCGTCGCAGGACAGCTCCTGGTCAAGCCGGAAGCGTGCTGCAGCAATATGGATCAGGGGATTGCACCAGGCCAGGCATTGCAGCAGGGCGCAGGCCGCGTTGGCGAGCAGGTCGCCGCGTTCGGCGTGGATGCGCTCATGGGACAGCACCAGGCGGCGCTCTGCGCGGTCGTAATCGCGCCGGAAGCTGTCCGGCAGCACCAGGCGGGCGCGCCAAACGCCCAGCAGCAGCGGGCCCCCTTGCCACGCGCTGGCCTGCAGCCTGCGCTGGAACGACCACTGGCGCCAGGCCAGCCAGCCGGCCATCGCGATTGCTCCCGCCAGCCAGGCAGCGAACAGCAGCGAGTCCCAGCCGCTATGCACCGCGCTGGCGGCGGCTTGAGTGACCTGCGTAGCGGCTGCCGCGACAGGCGCAGGCAGCGGCATCACGGCCAGGGTGCCGCTGGTACGCGGCGCCAGCGCTGCCAGCACACTGGCCGGCACGGCAGCCCACAACAGGTAGGCCGCACCGGCTCCGTACAGGCGGCGCATTGCCTGGCGCAGCAGCAGTACCAGCGTGCACGCGGCGCCGCTGGCCAGCAAAAGGCGCAGCAGCGCTTCACTTGCCATCTTCGAGCTCCTTGACCAGCTTTTTCAGTTCCGCGATATCGGCCTTGCTCAAGGCCTTGTGCTGGCTGAAATGCGCCACCAGCGGCGCCAGGCGGCCATTGAACATGCGGTCGAGGAAGCCCTGGCTCTCGGTGGCCAGCCAGTCCTCGCGCTCCAGCGCCGGCGCATACAGGTAGCGCCGGCCATCCTTCTGCGCGCTGACGGCGCCCTTGTTCAGCAGGCGGTTCAGCAGGGTCTTGATGGTGGCGTCCTGCCAGCCCTGGCCGGACAGCGCTTCGCAGACTTCTTCCGCTGTTTGCGGATGGCGCTCCCACAGCACTTGCATCACCTGCGCCTCGGCTTCACTGATCTGGATAGTCATGATTGATTACATGTGTAAATGATGGCGAATGATTACACGCGTAAATGAAGGTGTCAACGGGTACACTCTGCTACGTGAAAAATTCTTGCTTTCAAATTCGAAAGGACTTGCCCATGCACTTCCGCCGCACCCTGTTCGCCGCCGCCGCACTGGCGATCGCCGGCGCCGCCAACGCCGGCACCATGATCGACAACGCCAACGGCTACACGCTGAACGCCAGGGGCAGGCTGGTGCAGTTCCAGGCGCTGGCCTTCGACGACAGCGGCAAGCTGGTCGCTGTCGGCAGCGCGCGCGAGGTGGCAGCCAGGGCCAAAGGTTTCAAGCGCATCGACGTGCAGGGCAAGACCGTGCTGCCAGGCCTGATCGACGCCCACGGCCATGTGTTCGGCCTGGGCGAAGTGGCCACCAGTGCCGACTTGTACAGCCCCACCTCGCTGCAAGCCGCGCAAGCTGCGGTCGCCCAATTCGCGCAAGCCAACCTGCAGCGCAAATGGGTGATCGGCAAGGGCTGGAACCAGGAGACCTGGAAGCTGGGCCGCTTCCCGAATGTGGCCGAACTCGATGCCGTGGTGGGCGACCGTCCAGCAGCCATGGAGCGCATCGACGGCCACGCCATGTGGGTCAACAGCAAGGCGCTGGAAGCGGCCGGCATCGGCCGGGACACCAGGGATCCGGAAGGCGGCAAGATCGAACGCGACGCCAATGGCAACGCCACCGGCATCCTGGTCGATACGGCCATGGAATACGTCTACAAGGTGCTGCCGAAACCGACCGAGACCGAAGCGCGCGCCATGCTCGATGGCGCGCTCGGCATCCTGTCCAGCATGGGCCTGACCAGCGTGCACGATGCCGGCATCGACGCCGGCGCCGACCGCCTGTTCCGCGAATACGCCGACCGTGGCAAGCTGTCGACCCGCGTCTACGCCATGATCGGCGACGTCGGCGCCGACTTCGAGCAGCTGTCGAAGAATGGGCCGCTGCGGTCCTACGCCGGCGGCCATTACGCGCTGGCTGCGGTCAAGCTGTATTCCGACGGAGCGCTGGGCAGCCGCGGCGCCGCCCTGGTCCATCCCTACAGCGACGCGCCGCACACGCGCGGCCTGCTGTTCAACAGCGACGCGGCCATCCGCGCCAAGATGGAAAAGGCCATGCAGGCCGGCTACCAGGTCAATGTGCACGCGATCGGCGACGCCGGCAACAAGCAGATACTCGACAGTTTCGAGCAGCTCGGCAAGCAGTACCCGCTGGCTGCCAGGCGGCACCGCATCGAGCATGCGCAGGTGGTGCAGCTAAGCGATATCCCGCGCTTCAGGCAACTGGCCATCGTGCCGTCGATGCAGCCGACCCACGCCACTTCCGACCAGAACATGGCGGAGCAGCGTGTCGGCCTTGAGCGCATCAAAGGAGCTTACGCCTGGCATACTTTCCTGCAGCAGGGCAGCCGCATCGCCTGCGGTTCCGATTTCCCGATCGAGTCGCCCAATCCGCTGCAGGGCATCCATGCTGCCGTGACGCGGCAGGACATGCAGGATGCGCCGAGCGGCGGCTGGCACAAGGAACAGGCCATGACGCTGGTCGAAGCTTTCCGCTGCTTTACGCTGGACGCGGCCTGGGCGGCGCACCAGGAGCAGTCGGTCGGCTCGCTGGAGAAGGGCAAATGGGCCGACTTCATCATCACCGACCGCGACCTGTTCCAGGTCCCGGCCGGCGAGATTGGCAAGATCGGCGTGCTGGAAACCTGGGTCGGCGGCAGGCAGGTGTTCCGCAAATAAGGAGGCGGCGGCGCCCAGCGCCGAGCACCACGAAGCTGAACCCGATGTTCGGCAGGCTGCATAATTCAGTTGACTAACTTGTATAGACAACCTAGAGTGGCAGGATCAACCATTCAAGGAGCCGCCATGTCTTCCAGCCTTGCCAACGATCCCCGCTACGATGCCACCCGCGATATCCGCGCCCCGCGCGGCCCGGAAATGGTCTGCAAGACCTGGGGCGCCGAAGCGGCCTACCGCATGCTCCAGAACAACCTGGACAAGGAAGTAGCGGAAAATCCGAAACACCTGGTGGTGTACGGCGGCATCGGCCGCGCGGCCCGCAATTGGGAGTGCTTCGACCAGATCCTCGCCTCGCTGAAAAAACTGGAAGCCAATGAAACCCTCCTGATCCAGTCCGGCAAGCCGGTCGGCGTGTTCCAGACCCACGAAGACGCGCCGCGCGTCTTGCTGGCCAACTCCAACCTGGTGCCGAAATGGGCCAACTGGGAGCACTTCAATGAACTGGACCGCCAGGGCCTGTTCATGTACGGCCAGATGACGGCCGGTTCCTGGATCTATATCGGCACCCAGGGCATCGTGCAGGGCACCTACGAAACCTTCGCCGAGGCGGGCCGCCAGCATTTCGGCGGCGACCTGAAAGGGCGCTGGGTGCTGACCGCCGGCCTGGGCGGCATGGGCGGCGCGCAGCCGCTGGCGGCCACCTTTGCCGGCGCCGTCTCGCTGAACATCGAATGCCAGCAGTCGTCGATCGATTTCCGCCTGCGCACCCGCTACCTGGACAAGCAGGCCGCCAGCATCGATGAAGCGCTGGACATGATCAAGCTGCACACGGCCAATGGCGATGCCATTTCGATCGGCCTGCTGGGCAATGCGGCCGACGTGCTGCCGGAACTGGTGCGCCGCGCCAAGGCCGGCGGCCTGGTGCCAGACCTGGTGACCGACCAGACCTCGGCGCACGACCTGGTCAACGGCTACCTGCCGCAGGGCTGGAGCGTGGAGCAGTGGAAAACGGCCCAGGCCGACGCCGCGCAGCACGCGCGCCTGGTCGATGCCGCCGCCGCTTCCTGCGCCGTGCACGTGCAGGCCATGCTGGACTTCCAGGCCCTGGGCGCCAAGGTGGTCGATTACGGCAACAATATCCGCCAGGTGGCGCTGGACAAGGGCGTCAAGAACGCCTTCGACTTCCCGGGCTTCGTGCCGGCCTATATCCGCCCGCAGTTCTGCGAAGGGCGCGGTCCGTTCCGCTGGGTGGCCCTGTCCGGCGACCCGGAAGACATCTACAAGACCGACGCCAAGATCAAGGAACTATTCCCGCACCACGCCAACGTGCACCGCTGGCTGGACATGGCGCGCGAGCGCATCGCCTTCCAGGGCCTGCCGGCGCGCATCTGCTGGCTGGGCCTGGGCGAGCGCCACATCGCCGGCCTGGCCTTCAATGAAATGGTCAGGAACGGCGAGCTGAAGGCGCCGATCGTGATCGGCCGCGACCACCTGGATACCGGCTCGGTCGCATCGCCCAACCGCGAAACCGAAGGCATGCGCGACGGCACCGATGCGGTGTCCGACTGGCCGCTCCTGAACGCCATGCTGAACACCGCCGGCGGCGCGACCTGGGTCTCGCTGCACCATGGCGGCGGCGTGGGCATGGGTTACTCGCAGCACTCCGGCGTGGTGATCGTGGCCGACGGCACCGAAGCCGCCGCCAAGCGCCTGGGCCGCGTGCTGGTCAACGACTGCGGTTCGGGCGTGATGCGCCACGCCGACGCCGGCTACGAAGCCGCCATCGAATGCGCCAAGCGTAATAAACTGAACCTGCCAATGATCAAGTAAAACCGGTAAACCTGGGTCCGACCCAAGGGTCGGACCCGACCCGCGACCGCCGCCGACCGGGTCTGACCCTTGGGTCAGACCCGGCCTTACCGGTTTAAAAGCAAACGAACACGAGACACAAAAATGACCCAACTCACCCTCACCCCCGGCAAACTGACCCTGGCCGACCTGCGCGCCGTGTGGAGCACCCACACCCCGATCGCGCTGGTCAAGGAAGCCTACACCGCCATCGAGGCATCCTGCAAAGCCGTGCAGGACATCGTCGCCAAGGGCGACGCCGCCTACGGCATCAACACCGGTTTCGGCCTGCTGGCCAAGACCCGCATCCCGGACGACAAGCTGGAACAGCTGCAGCGCAACCTGATCCTGTCGCACTCGGTGGGCACCGGCGAGCTGATGTCCGACGAAGTCGTGCGCCTCCTGATGCTGACCAAGATCAGCAGCCTGTCGCGCGGCTTCTCCGGCATCCGCCCGATCGTGATCGATACCCTGGTCGCCCTGTACAACAAGGGCATCATGCCCGCCATCCCGGCCAAGGGTTCGGTTGGCGCCTCCGGCGACCTGGCCCCGCTGTCGCACATGACCCTGGCCATCCTGGGCGTGGGCGACGTGCGCGTGAAAGGCGAACTGGTACAGGCAGCCGACGCGCTGAAAGCCGCCGGCATCGCCCCGGTGGTGCTGGCCGCCAAGGAAGGCCTGGCCCTGATCAACGGCACCCAGGCTTCCACCGCCCTGTGCCTGCACGGCCTGTTCATGGCCGAACGCCTGCTGGAAGCCGGCATGGTGACCGGCTCCATGTCGCTGGACGCCGCCAAAGGCTCCGATTCCCCGTTCGACGCCCGCATCCACGAGGTGCGCGGCCAGCCAGGCCAGATCGCCGCCGCTGGCATCTACCGCGAACTGGTGAGCGGCAGCGCGATCCGCGCTTCGCACCTGGTAGGCGACGAGCGCGTGCAGGACCCGTACTGCCTGCGCTGCCAGCCGCAAGTGATGGGCGCCTGCTGGGACATCATCGCCAACGCCGGCCGCACCTTGCTGATCGAAGCCAATGCCGTCACCGACAACCCGCTGATTTTCCAGAACGACGACGGCCCGGTGGTGGTCTCGGGCGGCAACTTCCACGCCGAACCGGTGGCCTTCGCCGCCGACACGCTGGCGCTGGCCATTGCGGAAATCGGCTCGATTTCCGAGCGCCGCATCTCGCTGCTGATCGATGCCACCCTGTCCGGCCTGCCGCCATTCCTGGTGCGCGACCCGGGCGTGAATTCCGGCTTCATGATCGCCCACGTCACCGCCGCCGCATTGGCATCGGAGAACAAGTCGATCGCGCATCCGGCTTCCGTGGACACCATCCCGACTTCCGCCAACCAGGAAGACCACGTGTCGATGGCCACCTACGGCGCGCGCCGCCTGCACGACATGGCGCAAAATACGGCTGTTATCCTCGGCATCGAACTGCTGGCTGCGGCGCAGGGCATCGACTTCCACCGTCCGCTGAAAACCTCGGCGCAACTGGAACATGTGCACGCCCAGCTCCGTTCCAAGGTACCATTCTTCGACGCCGACCGCTTCTTTGCGCCGGACATCGAGGCAGCCAGGCAGATGGTGGTGAACGGCGACCTGAGCGCCACTTGCAAGAACCTGTTCAGCGCCCTGCATCCGTAAGGAGGTTTCATGGATTACCGCTTCCAAGCAGGCAGTATTCCCTTGCTGGTGTCGATGCCCCACGTGGGCACCGACATCCCCGGCGATATCGCTGCTGCGATGACGCCGGCGGCGACCGAAAAGGCCGATACCGACTGGCACCTGGTGCAGCTGTACGACTTCCTGGGCGCGCTGGGCGCGTCCACGCTGTCGGCACGCTGGTCACGCTATGTGATCGACCTGAATCGTCCGCCTGAAAACACCAACCTGTATCCCGGCCAGGATACCACCGGCCTGTGTCCGGTCGATACCTTCCACCGCGAGCCGCTGTACCTGGAAGGCAAGCAGCCTTCGCAGGCCGAGGTCGAGCGCCGCCTGGCCGCTTACTGGCAGCCTTACCATACCCAGTTGCGCGCGGAGCTTGACCGCCTGCTGTCGATCCACGGCAAAGTGGTGCTGTGGGATGCCCACTCCATCGCCTCTGTCGTGCCGCGCTTCTTCGAAGGCAAGCTGCCCGACCTGAACTTCGGCACCGCCGACGGCGCCAGCTGCGACCAGTCCATGACCGACGTTATCGCCGGCGTTGCGCGCAGCGATGAACGCTTCACCGTGGCCGTCAACGGCAGATTCAAGGGCGGCCATATCACGCGTTTCTACGGCAAGCCGGAGCAGGGCGTGCACGCGATCCAGCTCGAAATGTGCCAGTCCACCTATATGGACGAAGCGGCGCCGTTCGGCTACCGCGAAGACCGCGCTGCCGAGGTCCAGCCGCTGCTGCGCCAGCTGGTGCAAGCCGCTGCAGATTGGGTGCGCAAATGAAGGCCCTGTTCGCGTACCACGCACTGCTGGCCGACGGCTGGCGCAAGAACGTCCTGCTGCAGTGGGACGATCGCGGCAATTTCACCGCCGTGCAGGCCGATGCCGTGGCGGCGCCGGGCATCCCGAGTGCGCGCCTGGTCATGCCGGGCATGGTCAACCTGCATTCGCACGCCTTCCAGCGCGCGCTGGGCGGGCTGACCGAAGTCGCGGGCGATTCGAAGGACAGTTTCTGGACCTGGCGCGACCTGATGTATCGCTTCGCGCGCAATATCACGCCGGAGCAGATGGAGGCCATCGCGGCCCAGTTGTACTCCGAGTGCCTGCGCCACGGCTACACCTCGATGTGCGAGTTCCACTATGTGCAGCGCGCGCCGGACGGCAGCATGTATCCGCATGCGTCGGAAACGGCGCAGCGCGTGATCGCCGCCGCGCGCCAGGCCGGCATTGGCATCACCATGCTGCCGGTGCTGTATTCCTACGCCGGCTTCGGCGAACAGCCTTTGAAGCCGGAGCAGGCACGCTTCCGCACCGATGCGCGCGACGTGCTGAAGATCATCGGCGAGCTGGAACCGCTGCGCGATGCGCAGGTGGAAGTCGGCGTGGCGCCGCATTCGCTGCGCGCCGCTTCCGTGGCGCAGATCCGCGAAGTGCTGGACCATTTGCCGAAAGCGCGCCCGGTGCACATCCATATCGCCGAGCAGCAGGGCGAGGTGCAGCAATCGCTGGACTTCTCGGGCAAGCGCCCGGTGCAGAATCTTTACGAAAACCTGCCGGTCGATGCGCGCTGGTGCCTGGTGCATGCCACCCACATGACGCCGGACGAAGTTACTGCCATCGCGCAAAGCGGCGCCGTGGCGGGCCTGTGCCCGACCACGGAAGCCAACCTGGGCGACGGCCTGTTCCCGCTTGAAAGCTTCCTGGAGCAGGGCGGACGTTTCGGCGTGGGCAGTGACAGCCATGTATCGCAAAGCGCGGTGGAAGAATTGCGCTGGCTTGAATACGGCCAGCGCCTGGTGCAGCAGCGCCGCAACATTGCCGTCTCCGGAAGCGAGCGCCGCGTCGGCGACTTCCTGTGGCAAGCTGCCTTGCAAGGCGGGGCGCAGGCGGCCGGACGCCCGGTGGGCGCTCTGGCAGCCGGAAAACGTGCCGACCTGATAGTGTTGGACGACGACCACCCGAATCTCGACGGAATCGACGCCGCCGATGTATTGGGATGCTTCGTTTTCAGCGGAAATGATAATCTAGTCAGGGATGTGATGGTCGGCGGCCACTGGGTGGTGCGCGGCCAGGAGCACGTGGCGCAACCGGCCATCACCACGCGCTTCAAAAAGACGCTGGCCGAACTGCGCGAGCTACGAGCATGACTCAAATCATCCAGTATGCAAGCCTGCACTCCACGCCTTGGAAGAACGGCGGCGGCAGCACCACGGAACTGTGCGTGATGCCGCCTGGCGCCGGCTTCGACGAGTTCGAATGGCGCCTGTCGCTGGCCACCATCGCGCAAAGCGGCCCGTTCTCCGTCTTTCCCGGCATCGACCGCACCCTGACCCTGGTCGAGGGCGGCGGCGTGGTGCTGGACGTGGGCAACGAGCGGCGCGTAGCGCTGAGCGAACGCGAGCCGGTCATCGCCTTCCCGGGCGAGAATGCCGTCACTGCCACGGTGGAAGGCGCGCCGACCACCGATTTCAACGTCATGACGCGGCGCTCCATCTGCAATCACCAGCTGGAACGGCGCACAATCCGCGACTTTTCCACGCTGGAACGGCGCAGCCCGACCACGGTAGTGTTCCTGGCCGAAGGCGAGAGCCTGAACCTGGCCAGCGCCAGTGAGCGCATCTCGCTGGTGCGCTATGATGCGGTGGTGCTGGACAAGGATGACGTGTGGACGCTGGAAGCGGGCCACGCCACCGTGTTCATTGTCGATATTTTCCCGAACGAAGAGTAAAACATGGCAGTAGAGTGGGACCTGTTGATCACCAACGTGCACCTGGCCACCATGATGGGCGAGGGCTATGGCGAAATCCGCGACGCCGCCATCGCGGTCGATAACGGCCGCATCGCCTGGATCGGCCGCCGCGAAGATGCCGCAGCAGCGGGCAGCGCGGAGCTGGAGCACGATGCCGGCGGCTGCTGGCTGACCCCCGGCCTGATCGACTGCCACACCCACATCGTCCACGCCGGCAACCGCAGCGACGAATTCGAAGCGCGGCTGAATGGCGCCACCTACGAGGAAATTGCCCGTGCCGGCGGCGGCATCATGTCCACCGTGCGCGCCACCCGCGCTGCTTCCGACGAAGAGCTGCTGCGCCAGTCGCTGCCGCGTATCGCCGCGCTGCTGGCCGAAGGCGTGACCACGCTGGAAATCAAGTCCGGCTACGGCCTGGACCTCGCTTCGGAATCCAAGATGCTGCGCGTGGCGCGCCGCGTCGAGCAGGTTGTGCCGGTAACGGTGCGCACCACCTTCCTCGGCGCCCATGCGCTGCCGCCCGAATTCAAGGACCGCCCCGACGACTACGTCGACGCGGTGATCGGCATGATCCCCACGCTGGTTGCCGACGGTCTGGCCGACGCGGTGGATGCCTTCTGCGAGCGCATTGGCTTTACCGCCGCGCAAACTGAACGCATCTTCGCCGCCGCGCGCGAGCATGGCTTGCCGGTCAAACTGCACGCCGAACAATTGTCCGACCAGGGCGGTGCGGCACTGGTGGCGCGCTACGGTGGCCTGTCTGCCGACCATTTGGAACACCTGTCCGCCGAAGGCATCGCTGCCATGGATGCTGCCGGCACCGTGGCCGTACTCCTGCCTGGCGCCTACTACTTCCTGCGCGACACCACGCCGCCTCCGGTAGCCGCCCTGCGCGCTGCCGGCGTGCCGATGGCAGTCGCCACCGACAACAATCCCGGCACTTCGCCGATGACCTCCCTGCTGCTGGCGATGAATATGGTGTGCACGCTGTGGCGCCTGACGCCGCTGGAAGCGCTGGCCGGCTGCACCATCAATGCCGCACGCGCATTGGGGCTGGATGGCGAGGTAGGCACGCTGGAAGTCGGCAAGCGCGCCGACTTCGCACTGTGGCAAATCGCCCGCCCGGCGGACTTGTCGTACGCCTTCGGATTCAATCCCTGCGTCGCCGTGGTCAATCGCGGCGTCTGGCGCGACCCTGTGGTCGGCATTCCCGCAGTCGCCCCCACCGCAGGCGCCTGAACTTGCTGCGCCGCGCCGCCACTGTCCTCCTGGCCCTGGTGGCCACCGCCTTCCTTGCTTCCGCCGCAAGCGCCGACGACACGCTGCGCATCGGCTCCAAACGCTTCACCGAGTCCTATATCCTCGGTGAACTGCTGGCACAAACCGCCGCGCCGCACGTCCGGGTCGAACACAAGCAAGGCCTTGGCAACACCGCCATCGTGCTGGCCGCGCTGAAGTCCGGCAGCATCGACGTCTACCCCGAATACACCGGCACCATCAGCCAGGAAATCCTCAAGCACACGCAACCCGCCACGCTGGAGCAGATGCAGCGCGAACTGGCCGTGCAAGGCTTGGGCATTGCCGTCCCGCTGGGCTTCAACAACACCTACGCGCTGGCAGTACGCGGCGCAGCCGGCGACCCGCGCAAACTGAGCGAGCTGGCCGCACAGCGCGAATTGCGCTACGGCTTGTCGCACGAATTCATCGGCCGCGCCGACGGTTGGCCCGGCCTGGCAAAGCAATATGCGATTGGCTCCACACCGCGCGGCCTCGATCACGGCATCGCCTACGAAGCCCTGGCGCAGAAGCAGGTCGACGTCATCGACATCTACTCCACCGACGCCAAGATCAGCCAGTACGGCCTGCGCGTGCTGGAAGACGACCGCGCCTACTTCCCACGCTACGACGCCGTGCTGCTATACCGCCTCGACACTGCACAACGTTTCCCAGCCGCCTGGCGGGCATTGCGCGCACTCAAAGGCCGCATCAGCGCGTCCGACATGATTGCCATGAACGGCGCCGCAGAATTGCACGGCCAGTCCTTTGGTGCGATCGCCCGCGACTGGCTCGCGCCCCACCCCGCGTCGGCGTCAGCCCGCGCCGCCCCGCGCGACGCCGGCGCCTCCGCCAGCGTGGTCGCGCAGCCGCGCGCGAGCTTGCCGGCACCATCCAGCGCCCCCACACTCGGGCAGCGCCTTTTTGCAGAAGACTTCTGGCCGCTAACCCGCCAGCACGCCCTGCTGGTCGCGCTGTCCGTCGCAATGGCCAGCCTGATCGGCATCCCCCTCGGCATCCTCGCCGCTTATCGCCCGAAGCTGCGCGAACCAGTCATGGCCGCAGCAGGCATCCTGCAAACCATCCCCTCGCTAGCCCTGCTGGCCATGCTGATCCCGCTGCTAGGAACAATTGGCACCATGCCCGCCTTATGCGCGCTGTTCGTCTACGCGCTGC
Organism: Duganella sp. Root198D2; assembly: GCF_001428585.1. NCBI lineage: Bacteria > Pseudomonadati > Pseudomonadota > Betaproteobacteria > Burkholderiales > Oxalobacteraceae > Duganella > Duganella sp. Root198D2. The sequence goes on from NZ_LMIC01000009.1 coordinate 130,278, forward strand.
TGCCGATCATCCGCAACACCTGCACCGGCATCAGCGGCGTCCCACAAGGCCTGAAGCAGGCCGCCGAAGCACTGGGCCTGCGCACCACGCAACGCCTGAAAGAAATCGAACTTCCGCTGGCCGCCCCAGTGATCCTGGCCGGCGTGAAAACCGCTGCCGTGATGAGCGTCGGCACCGCCACCATCGCCGCGTTCATCGGCGCCGGCGGGTATGGCGAGCGCATCACCGCCGGCCTGGCCTTGAACGACAATACCCTGATGCTGGCTGGCGCGCTGCCGGCAGCCGTCCTGGCCCTGCTCACGCAGGGCCTGTTCGAATGGATGGAGCGGGGATTTAAAGCATCAGCAGCCGCGCGCGCACCAGCTCGGCTTCGCGCGTGAGCACCTGCTCAGCCAACGCGTCATTGGCCCGCTGCACTGCCAGCACTTGCAATTCCCGCGTATAGCGGTTCAGCAAAAAGCGCAGATAAGCCCGATAAACAGCTTTGAACATCTTTAGTCTCCACCGAGCGCGAGACTCTCCATTCTGCGAGTTTCCCCAGGGAATGTATTGAGCTAGATCAAATGTAAGCCAGGTAAGAATTTGTAAGGGACAGGGCATGGCCGGGGCAGGGCGACTATATTGAAACCGTCGATTCATCTCCCCTCCCAACTGACACCTGGGTTTCAGTATCCCTCGCCCGACCACACACGAGCCGCGAGGGATTTTTTTTGCTCTACCTAGTTCCCGGAAGTCCTTTGGATGAACACTCACGCCCTGTGAGTATTTCATAGAAATTTTCACAAGTGAACATGTTACCCTCCTGCATCTTTAATGTTGCTTTTGGGAAGTGTTCATGATCACGCGATGGAAAATTGCTTCGCTCGCTGGCTTCTTGCTGTGCGCGAATGCTAATGCCGAATTTGTTCCCGTCACTCCTGGTGGCGAAGCCGTTATGTGGGTGGGAAATTATCGAACGGGCGCGGCGTTGTTTTCCGCATGCAATAGTCTGGCCTCAGAACTGGGCCAAGATCCAGTGCGTATCTGCGGATCCACGCCCCCGTCCGCCCCCACCTCCTATGCTACTGGTTATCATCATCGATTCACGACCCCAGGAAATCCCATGGAGGTCTATTTCGCAGCGTCCGCCTGCGGCACCGATGGGCGGTTTGTGTATGACCCTATATTGTATCGATGTGAGTTTGTCAATCCGGTCACCGAGCCAGTCGCCTCATCCCCCAAGGCGAACGGTCCCGTCTGCCCTACGGAGCAACCTACTTGCGGCAACCCGATATCGCCCGGTAGTAGCACCAAGGTACAGTTGGAAGCGGACTTTATTCCTGCGACGCCAGGGCTAAAGCTTGAACTGAGACGCACCTACAACGGCGGCCAATTCACTGGGGATATGAACGAGCAAGGTGTTTTCGGTAGCCACTGGACTTCTGGACTTGACCGCAAAGTATGGCTACGGGACAGCACAAAACCAACGGCGTGTTTCACTCGCAACAGCGGCATAACTTTCTGCACCCTCCCGCAGTCGGACTCAAGCGGACAGTCGGCCGTTGTGACCCGCGCGGATGGCAAGGTTTACATATTCAATCACGTGGGCAACCAATGGATACCTGATGCTGATGTCAACGAGCGTCTGACAGCCCAGTACACGGGCGCAGGTACTAATCCATCCGGCTGGACCTACACCACAGTGGGCAGGGATGTTGAGCAATACGGTGCCAATGGCCGTCTATTGTCAATCACGTCCGCTACCGGCACTTGGCAACGCTACACCTACAGCACCGGCACCAGCAACGATACATCAACTTCGCGCTGGCCCGAAGATGCGCCAGCCTGCACCAACGTGCAGGCTGGACCGGCAATTGCCGCGGGACTTCCCGTCTGCGTCACCGATAACTGGGGACGTCAAATGCAATTCGAGTACGACTCGAAGCAGCGAGTCGCCAAAGCCATCGACCCTGCCGGCCAGGCTTACCTGTACAAGTATGACGGCGTCACTGGAGGCTGCCCATCCAACAACCCGAATCCGGCGACCTGCCGAGCAGGGAATCTGACTGCAGTAACTTACCCGGGCAACCAGACAAAAACGTATCACTACAACGAGAAGGGCATGATCAACGGCGGGCAAGACTGCTATAACACCACGTCTGCGGCTCCGGGTTCCGGCCACCTGCTCAATGCATTGACAGGTATCACGGATGAAAATGGCGCTCGTTATGCGACCTGGAATTGGAGTTGCTCCAACCTTGCCACCTCCTCAGAGCATGCTGGCGGAGTAGAAAAGGTAAGCCTTGAGCATACCGGCTATGGTGCCGACGGCACAAGGACCGTCACGGCGACCTTCTATGTCGGCACCGCTGCAGCGCCTCAAACCATCATCCGGAAATACCGCTTCAAGCTCTCGCTTGGCGTAGCAATGAACGATGCCATCGACCAGCCATGCGAAGGCTGCCAAGACATGAAGGAGCGAACCTACGACGCCAACAACAACGTATCGACCAGCAAGGACTGGCAAGGGAACAATAAAACCTTCACCTACGACCTGACTCGCAACCTGGAAACCAGCCGGGTTGAAGGCCACGGAACCGCGCTTGCCCGCACCATCACCACCGAATGGCACCCGACCATGCGCTTGCGCGCCAAGGTCGCAGAGCCGCTGCGCATCACCAGCTACACCTATGACGCCAACGGCAACATGCTGTCAGAGTCGGTGCAGGCCACGAAGGATGCCAATGGAGCAAGTGGCTTCTCCGCTATTCCAGACGGTACGCGCAAAACCTGGAACTTCACCTATAACAATGCTGGCCAACTGCTCACCAAGACAGGGCCGGGAGTCAATACGACGCTCACCTACGACAACCAGGGCAACCTGGAAACAATGACCAATGCGGCCGGCCACGTCACGCGCTATGGCAATTACGATGTGAACGGACGCGTTGGCCAGATTACCGATCCAAACGGTATGGTGACCAGCTTCTCTTATGGCCCACGTGGCTGGCTGGACTCGGTATCAGCCGGCGGCGAACTCACAAGCTACACCTATGACGGTGTGGGCAACCTGAAAATCGCCACCATGCCGGATAGCACCACCACGACCTACAGTTACGACGACGCCCACCGATTGACCTCCATTGCTGACAGCCAGGGCAACAAGATCAGCTACACCCTCGACCTTTCCGGCAATCGAATTAGCGAAGACAGCAACGACGCGAACGGCCAACTGACCCGCAGGATCAGCCGCGTGTTTGATACGTTGAACCGTTTGAAGCAAGTAACCGGAGCAATGCAATGATCAGCGCCACAATTTTCTCCATTGCCGCCGCTTTGTGCTGCGCCGCCAGCGCCCAGGTCCAGAACACCACGACCAGTTACGACTACAACACCGCCGGCTTGCTCACCAAGGTCACGGACCCGCTGAACCGCATCACGACGCATGACTATGATGTGTTTGGCCGGCGTATCGCATCGACCGATCCGCGCGCGGGCATCACTGCATTTGGCTATGACGGGCTTGACCGCGTTGTCAAGGTGACCGATGCCCGCAATCTGGCCACGGTCTACACCATTGACGGCCTGGGCAATTTGATCCAGACCAGCAGTCCCGATACCGGCAACACCGTCAACACCTACGACGATGCCGGCAATATCAAAACGCGCACCGATGCAAAGAACCAGACTACAACGTACCAGTACGATGTGCTGAACCGCGTCACCTCCGCCAGCTTCAGCGACGGCACGGGCGTTAGCTATGTCTACGACCAGGGCGCCTATGCGCTGGGCAGACTAAGCCAAGTGACGGATGTCAGCGGAAGCATCCAATACGGCTATGACCAACATGGACGGACGGTTAGCGAGACCCGCACCATCGGCGGCCAGGCTTACAGCACCGCCTACCGCTACGACCAGTATGGCCGCCTTTCCGGTCTCACGTACCCGAGTGGCCGCAGCGTCGACTATGTGCGCGACGACATGGGCCGCATTAAGGAAATCCGCAGTACCAGGAATGGAGCGCCGCAGCTGCTGGTTGGCCAGGTAACTTATCAGGCCTTCGGCCCGCTGCAATCTCTCGTGTTCGGCAACGGCCAGACTTACTCACGCAGCTATGACATCAATGGCCGCATGACGAGCTACACGCTCAATGGCCAGGTGCAAACCTTGGCCTATGACGCGGCGAGCCGTATCACCGGAGTGGCTGACGGCGGCAACGCGGCCAACAATCGCACGTACGGCTACGATGAACTTGACCGTCTCACCAGCGAACAGCGTGCCCAGCGTAGCCTCGTCTACAGCTACGACGCCGTCGGCAACCACACACAATACGCGAATGGCGCTGCCTCAACCGCCTACACCTACGGCACCACCAGCAACCGCTTGACGCAGCTCACTGGCAGCCAGAACGCCAGCATCGCCACCGACGCCAACGGCAGCATCACCAACAACGGCAGCGCCACCTTCAACTATGACGCACGTGGCCGCATGGTGTCGGCTAACACCGCCATCGGTCTGGTGAGCTACAAGATCAACGCCCTCGGCCAACGCGTGCAGAAAGTTACGCCGATATCGACCACGGTTTACCACTACGACGGAAGCGGCAAGCTGATCGCCGAAAGCACCGATGGCGCGCTGACCGAATACGTCTACCTGGGCGACATGCCGGTTGCGGTACTGAAATAAGACATGGAGAAATACGTGTTCAAGAAAATCTTCTCGGCAGCATGGATGGCGCTGCTGCTCGTCTGCTGCCAACTGGCTGCCGCCGCACCCACCGTCAATGTCACGGCAAGCCCAAGCAACCCAACTGCGCCAGCAGCAGTAACGCTCGCTGTCACCGCGATTTCGGATGGGAACCCGGTGATGGCCACGCAAGTGGAATACTTCAACGGCACCACCTCGTTGGGCGTGAGCTTGCAGTCGCCATTCACGCTGACGCTAAACAACCTCGCCGCGGGCACCTATCAGATCACAGCGAAGGTCACCACAACCGATCCTGCCAACCCTGTTCTGCAATCGGCACCGTTGGCAGTCACCATCGGCACCGCGCCAGGTGCTGCGACAGCCTACTTCATCCACACTGACCAGCTTAATACGCCGCGTGCAATCACCAATGGCAGTGGCAACCTGGTGTGGCAATGGGACAGCGATCCATTTGGTAAGGATGCGGCCGACGAGCAGCCCGCTGGGCAGCTAGCCTTTGCATTCAATCAGCGCTTTCCTGGACAGCAATTTGATCGCGAAACTCACCTGCATTACAACTACTACAGGGATTATGATCCGCAGACCGGGCGGTATGTGCAATCCGATCCGATTGGGCTCGAAGGTGGGATTAATACGTACGCGTATGTAGG